>JAEYVN010000466.1 GCA_023431725.1 Pseudomonadota bacterium | reverse complement strand
ACCGAGCCCGATCGCCTGCACGATCGGCGGCGTACCGGCTTCGAACTTGTGCGGCGGATCGCCATAGGTCACGCGATCCTCGAACACATCGCGGATCATCTCGCCACCACCATTGAACGGCGGCATGGCATTGAGGTGTTCTGTCTTGCCCCACAACACGCCGATACCGGACGGCCCATAGATCTTGTGGCCGGTGAAGACGTAGAAATCGCAGCCGATGTCCTGCACATCGATCGGCATGTGCACGGCCGCCTGACTGCCATCGACCAGCACCGGAATGCCGCGGGCATGGGCGATACGGACGACTTCCTTGACCGGCACGTAGGTGCCGAGCGCGTTCGACATATGCGTGATCGCGACCATCTTGGTGCGCGGGGTCAGCAGCTTCTCGAACTCGTCGATCAGGAAATTGCCGTCCTCGTCGATCGGCGCCCATTTGATGACCGCACCCTGCCGCTCGCGCAGGAAATGCCAGGGCACGATGTTGGAATGGTGCTCCATGATCGAGAGCACGATCTCGTCGCCCTCCTTCAGCCGCTCGCGGCCGAAGGTATAGGCGACGAGGTTGATCGCCTCGGTCGCGTTGCGCGTGAAGATGACTTCCTCGTTGCGCGGCGCGTTCAGGAATTTGGCAACGATCTCGCGGGCGCCCTCGTAGCCTTCGGTCGCGGCATTCGCGAGATAATGCAGGCCGCGATGCACATTGGCATATTCGTGCGTATAGGCGTGCTGGATGCGATCCAGCACCGCCTTCGGCTTCTGGGCAGAGGCCGCGTTGTCGAGATAGACAAGCGGCTTGCCATAGACCTGCATCGCCAGCGCGGGAAAATCCTCGCGGATGCGGGCGACGTCGTAGGAACCATTGCTGACGGCTGGATGCATGTCTCTTACGTCCGGGAGGCGAGCCAGTCGCGCGTCTGCGCCATCAGCGCATCGCGCAGCGCCTCGTTGTTCACGGCTTCAACCGTTTCGCCGATGAACGCCTCGATCATCAGCGCCTCGGCTTCCTTCTGCGGAATGCCGCGCGCCTTCAGATAGAACAGCAGCTCATCGTCGAGCGCGCCGGCCGTGGCGCCATGGCCGCAGACCACGTCATCGGCGAAGATTTCCAGTTCGGGCTTGTGATCGGCCTCGGCCTCTTCCGACATCAGCAGCGCATGCGAGGCCATCTTGCCGTCGGTCTTCTGCGCATGAGCCCGCACGATGATCTTGCCCTGGAAGACAGCACGGCTCTCGTTGTCGAGCACCGACTTGAACAGTTCGCGGCCGGTGCAGTGTCCGATCGCGTGATCGATCTCCATGGTCGTATCGGCATGCTGGCGGTCGCGCAGCAGCGAAGCGCCCTGCAAGGCCAGCTCGGAATTCTTGCCGTTGAACGCGACGAAGATCTGATGGCGCGACATCGCACCGCCGATGGTCATCGAGAAGCTGGCAAAGCGCACGTCGCGACCGAGCTGGGCACCAAGCGTCGACAGCCCGAGCGCGGCACCGCCGGCATTGTTGTTGCGGATATGATTGATCTTCGCGCCATCGCCGGCATCGAATTCGACCAGCGTATTCGACTGATAGGCGACATCGGCCGGACCATCATGCGTCTCGACCAGCATCACCGACGCGCCCGCGTCCACGACCACCAGCACGCGCGCGAAGCTTGCCTGCGGCGTAGCACCCGTATTGCGGAAGACCAGATGCAGCGGACGCTCCAGCGTCGTGCCGGCCGGCACATGCAGGATCGTCACGTCGCTCATGAACGCAGTGTTGAGCGCAACCGCGGCATTGTCGGCATAGCTGCGTTCGCGATTGAGCGCCTGCGTTACCGCGGGCGGCAGCGCATCGCCGCTGGCGAGACGATAGTAGCCAAAGCCTTCCGCTTCCACGGTCGAAACATCACGCCCGTTCACGAACAGGACGCGATGCGCATCGGCGAGATCGAGCGGCGTCGTCAGCTTTGCGGCCGCCTCGATTTCCGCGGGCGACGGCGCGTTAGCGATCGGCGGCAGATCGCGCATGAAGGCGCGCAGATCGGTGTATTTCCATTCCTCGACGCGGCGCGTCGGCAGGCCCTTCGATTTCAGCGACTCGAACGCCTGCTGCCGCTGGCGTGCGACCGGCGCGCCGCCCCATGACGATTGCTGGGCGTTGAAATCCGGAAAGCGCGAGAGGATCGCCTCTTCCGCCGCCGATCTTATGAGAGTCAGTTCAGCCATCGCACTCACGCCTCAATCAATCCAAGACGGCGCTCGACGCGATCCAGGCGGATGTCGATACGGTCAACGCGAACCGAGACATTGGCAACTTGAACCTCGATGTTGCCCAGCCGCTGCATCATCTCCAGTTGACGATCATGAATCGTCGAAAGCTGCTCACGGATGAGCCGCAGATGCTCAAGCACGATATTGTCGGTCTCTGCCATCACGCGGCCTCGCCGACATACTGCGCGTAGCCATTCTCTTCCAGCTCCAGCGCCAGTTCCTTGCCGCCGGTGCGGACGATGCGGCCCTTCGACAGCACATGCACCACGTCCGGCACGATGTAATCGAGCAGGCGCTGATAGTGGGTGATAACGATAAACGAGCGCTCCGGCGAACGCAGACGGTTGACGCCGTCCGACACGATCTTCAGCGCGTCGATATCGAGACCGGAATCGGTCTCGTCGAGCACGGCGAGACGCGGCTCCAGCATCGCCATCTGCAGGATCTCGTTGCGCTTCTTCTCGCCGCCGGAGAAGCCGACATTGACCGCACGGCGCAGCATGTCCTGATTGATCTCAAGCTTGCCCGCGGTGTCGCGCACCTTCTTCATGAATTC
>JAEYVN010000465.1 GCA_023431725.1 Pseudomonadota bacterium | reverse complement strand
ATCCGCTGCTGATCGGCTTTGCCTCGATTCCGAAGGTCGCGGTGGTGCCGATCTTCGTGCTGTGGTTCGGCGCGGGTGCTGTGCCGGCGATCCTGACTGCGATGATCATGTCGATGTTCCCGATCGTGGTGAATGTCGCGACCGGTCTTGCGACCACCGAGCCCGAACTCGAAGACGTGATGAAGACGCTCCGTGCCAGCAAGCTCGATATTCTCTGGAATGTCGGCCTGCCGCGCGCGATGCCCTATTTCTTCGCCTCGCTGAAAGTCGCGGTGACGCTCGCCTTTGTCGGCGTCGTGCTGTCGGAGACGGTGGCTTCGAACCGCGGTATCGGCAACGTGATGATGATCGCGTCGTCCTCGTTCGACGTGCCGCTGGTGTTTGCTGGCCTGTTCATCCTCGCGATCATGGGTGTGTCGCTCTACGTGCTTTTCTCGCTGATCGAGATGCGGGTCACCGGCTGGGCGCATCGCAAGGATGAATTCGCCATCGGTTGAGTGCCGGGTATTTTTGAGGGGACTATCATGAAGATGTTACGCTTGATCGGCGCGCTCGCTTGCTGCGTGTCGTTATCTGTGCCCTCCGCATCCGCGCAGGACACGAAGATTCGGTTCACGCTCGACTGGAAACTGCAGGGCATCCACGCCTGGTATTACTGGGCCAGGGACAAGGGCTATTTCAAAGCCGAGGGTCTCGACGTCTCGATCGATCAGGGCGAGGGTTCGGCAGCGACGATCACCCGCATCATGTCCGGCGCCTATGACGCAGGATTCGGCGACGAGAACGCCGTCATCCAGACGGCGGCGCAGAAGCCGGGCGAAGCCCCGGTGATGGTCTACATGATCTACAGCCGGGCGCCCTTCGCCCTGCTCACCAAGACGGGTAGCGCGATCAAGACGCCGAAGGACCTTGCCGGCCGCAAGCTTGGCACGCCGCCGGGCGGCGCATCGTTCAAGCTGCTGCCGCTGCTGGCAAAGAACAACGGCATCGCGGTGTCGTCGATCAACGTCACCAACGTCGCGCCCAATCTGCAGGAGCAGTTGCTGCTGCAGGATCAGGTCGAGGCGATCGCGATCTTCACTGCAACCAGCTACATGAACCTCGTCTCGCTCAAGCTCGATCCGGACAAGGATTTCCGCTGGATGTATTACGCTGATTCAGGCCTCGATCTGTATTCCAACGGCGTGATGGTGTCGCCAAAGCTCGCAAAGGAAAAGCCCGAGGCGGTGAAGGGGCTGGTCCGCGCCGTCAATCGCGCGATCCGCGAGGTCATGGCCGATCCCGACGCGGCGATCGCGCTGCTCGCGAAGACCGAACCGCTGATCAACAAGGATATCGAGAAGCGCCGCCTTCTCTATGTCTACAGGACATTGATCGATACGCCCGAAGCCCGCAGCGCCGGACTGGGTGATGTCGATGACGCCCGCCTGGCCAAGTCGGTGGACATCATCGCGGAGGCCTTCGAACTGCCACGCAAGCCCGGCACAGCTGAGGTCTTCGATCGCTCGTTCCTGCCGGCCAAGGCCGAACGGACGCCGCCAGCCGTCAAGCCGTAATCATCGTCGCCTTCAAAGTTCAGCACTGGAATTGTCATGCGAAAAATCTCCTGCGCCCATGTCCTCGCGGACGCTCACACATCGCCGGTTGCGGCGCAGGAGATCACCTTCGAAGGCGACAGCATTATCGCCGTCGGCCCCGCGGCCGGGCAGCTCGACGATATTTTTGCGCTGCCGCCGCTGGTCAATGCGCACGACCATGGTCGCGCCGTGCGCGTGAGTTCGATCGGCGGCTCCGGCAAGCCGCTGGAGACGTGGCTGAACTATCTGGCATTGTTTCCGTCGGTCGATCCGTATCTGGCCGCGCTTGTCTCCTTGTCGCACAGCGCAATGGGCGGCGTCGGCACCGTCATGATGCATTACACGCGGGCGCAGGGATTCACCGATCTTCCGACCGAGATCGCCACCGTGGCCCGCGCGGCACGCGATGTCGGCGTGCGGGTCGGATTTGCCGTCTCCATGAAAGACCGCAATCCGCTGGTCTACGGGCCATCCGAGCCGGTGCTGGCGGCCCTGCCGGCCGATGTGCGCGCCGAGATCGAAAACCGTTTCATCCGCGCGCCGCTCAAGCCAGCGGAATACGTCGCGCTGGCTGACGCCGTTCACGATGCCGCCGGCAGCGACACATTCGAGGTGCAATACGGCCCGAATGGCGTGCAATGGTGCAGCAACGAACTGCTGGAGGCGGTCGCGGATGCGTCGCAGCGTACCGGTCGTCGCATCCACATGCATCTCATGGAGACGCGCTACCAGCGCAACTGGCTCGACCAGAATTATCCGGACGGTGTCGTCAAATTTCTCGATTCCATCGGCTTCCTGTCGCCGCGCCTGACACTGGCACACGGCGTCTGGCTTCGCGCCGACGAACTCGAACTGCTCGCAGCCCGTGGCGTCACCATCGCGGTCAACCACAGTTCCAACTTGCACTTGCGGTCCGGCGTGGCGCCCGTCGGACAGATGGTGAAGGCGGGTATTCCGGTCGCACTTGGCATCGATGCCATTGCGCTCGACGAAGACGACGACGCCTTGCGCGAGATGCGGGTGGCTTCACTGCTGCAAGCCGGCCATGGCTTCGACGTCAAGGTGACGCGTCAACAGATCCTGCAGATGGCGCTTGGCAATGGCCATCTGAGTGTCATGAACAAGACCCGCAATGCGGCTCTTTCACCGGGCGCACCGGCCGACATTCTGTTGCTCGACTGGTCCCGGATCGACAGCGAAAGGCTGCGCACC
>JAEYVN010000449.1 GCA_023431725.1 Pseudomonadota bacterium | reverse complement strand
ATGCAATGTCTCGCCCTGGACGGAGAGCAGCATCACGCCATTTGGCTGCAGCAGCGACGCCAAAGCCGTCAAGGCAGTCTCGGCATTCGGGGCCTGGCTCACGGCGGCCGTTGCATCGATCACGTCGAAGCTTTGCTTGATGGCTCCGACATCGTTGCAAACCGAATAGCGGATGGCTGTCTGTCCGAGGCGACCGGCCTGCCGTGTGGCGTAAGCAAGGTTGGCGATATTGGCATCAACCGCCAGCACATTCGACGCCGGGTGACGCATTGCGATCTCGATGGCCGATTGGCCGGTGCCGCAATCGGCGATCAGAACGTCAAGGGCGGTGGTCTTGCCGATGCTGCGCGTCGGCGCCGACGGGAAGCCGCGGCGCAGATAGGCGTCGATCGAGACGCGGCGCTGCGGCGTGATGGCGGTCCAGCGCGGCGCCGGAGCGGCGTTCGATGCGTCGCCGACTGAGGCGATCACTGCAATCGACGGACGCAATGCCGCTTCTGCTGCCGGTTCGTTGATCTGTCTCTCGATCAGCGGTTGCACGGGTTCGCCCATCGCCTGGGCCGCAAGCCGTTCAGCGATCGGCAGCATGTGCAATGGTTCATAAGCGGCGATGGCTGCCAGCCATTGTGGTGCGATCGGCTGCTTGTTTTGCAGAGCATTGGTTACGGTCGCCTGCAATTCGCGTACGCGGTTGGCTTCGTCGTCGGAGCTTGTCCAGACATAGCCGTTGAGGAAGCATTGCTGAGCCAACGCCGCCGAGAGCCGCAGGACCTTCTCGGCGCTGGCCACACCGTCGCTTTGCCGCGCATCGGCGAGCAGTGCGAAGCGCAGTCCGGTCAGGACCCGTTCCAGCTCGATATCGGTAACGACTGTGGCCTGAAGCAGCGCCGCCAACAGATCATCCTGCGCAATGACGGCAAGGCCGCCCGCTCCAAGCATGTCCTGGACCGGGATCGGGCGCGGCCAGTGCTGGTTCACCTGGGCGATGGCTCTGGCGATAACGGGATTGCTTCTCAGAATATTGACGGCCACCGCGACCAGCTGATCCGGACGCGACCAGCCTTCCGTGAGCGCGCGGGCCGTGAGATTGCGGAGGCGATCCTCGGCCGGAATGCGCGGCATCGTAGTGAGGCAGGTCACGAACAGGGAGCGCAGTTCGGTACTCGGTGCCTTGTCGAGTGCTTTCACGATCGACTGCATGGCTTGCTCATGCAGTCCGCCGTTCATCTGCGCGACGGCGAGATTGTAGATCGCCTCGGCATTGGTCGGTGCGAGTTCGACAGCACGGCTGAGACTGGCGACGGCATCGTCCAGCTTGCCCTGTGTCTGATAGGCCAGACCGAGATTCATGTGGGCCATCGGATACGATGACGCGACCGTGACGGCGCGTTGCCACAGTGTCGTTGCTTCATCGAGCTGGCCTTGCTCACGCAGGACCATGCCGAGATTGTTGAGCGCCGCTGCATCGTTCGGTTTGAGAGCCAGGACCTGGCGGAAGCTTGCGGCAGCTTCGTGCCAGCGTGACGCCTGCTCGTGCAACCGGCCGATTTCGAAATGCGCCTCGGCATATTTCGGATTGAGGACCAGCGCCTTGTGCAGATGGTTGGCCGCTTCATCGTATCGCCCCGCAATCAGCAGGATCGATCCGAAGTTATATTGGTAATCGGCATTGAGCGGTTCGATGGCCACCGCCTGGGCAATGAGCGAGAGGCCGTCATCGGTGCGGCCGCTCTGATGCAGGAGGACACCGAGCAGATGCAGCGCCGCAGCGTTGCGCGGCTCCGCCATCAGGACGTCGCGATACAACCGCTCCGCGTCCGCCCGGTGTCCCGCCTGGTGGGCGCGGAACGCCGAGGCCAGCGTTGCCGCCATGGGGGAGGCGATGGGGCCACCGCGTTTCTGTGCGGCGCGGCGTTCTTTGCGGTTCATGCAAAGTGTCCTTAATGCAAGGTAATTACGGGAGTAATTTGCGACCGTCAGGCCGCAAGGCGGGGGAAACTACGCGAATGTTTTGCCTTTTTGAAGCGCATCACGTCGTCGCGAAAAGGCAATTTCTTGCCGGCCCTGCAGTTGCGGAGATCGGCTCCAGAGGCGATATGTTATCGACCCTGGAACAAAAGACGACAGCGAGCGCATCCTGACCATGTCTTCAAAGCCTGCCGCCGCCGCCAAGCCCAAGAAAGCTGCCGCAAAAACGAGCGATTCCACCGCCCCGGGCGCTGCCGTTTCGGCGAAAGCCGCCGTCGATCTCGGACCATTGCCTGAATGGAATCTCGGCGATCTCTATGCCTCGATCGATGCACCGGAATTCAAGCGCGATCTCGACAAGGCCGAGGCCGACTGCATCGCCTTCGAGAAAGCCTACAAGGGTCGCCTTGACGACCTCGCCAGGAGTGCGAAGGCCGGTCAGGCGCTGGTCGAGCCGATCCGCCGCTATGAGGCGATCGAGGATCTGCTCGGGCGGCTGATGTCGTTCGCCGGACTTGTCTATGCCGGCAATACGGCCGACCCGGTGATCGCGAAATTCTACGGCGATGTGCAGGAACGCATCACTGCGATCTCGCTGCATCTTCTGTTCTTCACGCTCGAACTCAATCGCGTCGATGATGCGGCGATCGAAAAGGCGATGCAGGATCCGGCGCTCGGCCATTACCGGCCGTGGATAGAGGATCTGCGCAAGGAAAAGCCGTATCAGCTCGAAGACCGGATTGAGCAGCTCTTCCACGAAAAATCGGTGAGCGGCTATTCGGCCTGGAATCGGCTGTTCGACGAAACCATCTCGGCCCTGCGCTTCAAGGTGGATGGTCAGGAACTGTCCATCGAGCCGACGTTGAGCCTGCTGCAGGATTCCGACGAGAAGAAGCGCAAGAGCGCGGCCGAAGCACTCGCCGTCACGTTCAAGGACAATGTGCGGATCTTCTCGCTGATCACCAACACGCTGGCCAAGGACAAGGA
>JAEYVN010000446.1 GCA_023431725.1 Pseudomonadota bacterium | reverse complement strand
AATCAACCTGTGAACGACGGCTGTGCGGATTCAGATAAGGCGCACTAAGTCCTAGCGGCCTTCTTTCCTTATTCCGCGGCTTGGAGCGACCAGTCGTCCCGAGTGGCAATGTGTTCGAGCCAGCGATGCACATGAGGATCATCGCATGCCGTTACGTTGAACCGCTTCCACGGTGAAGGTTCTAGATACGGCCGAAATACGACTCCGGGAGCGATCATGATGCCGTGGTTCGAGGCGCTTTTTGTCAGCGCGAGTGAGTTTCCGACGTGCGGAAATCGCCCCCACAGGAACATGCCGGCTTCCGCTTCGACGAATAGCTCCAGCCCGATGCGTTCGAATGCGTGGATCGTCGCAAGCCTGCTTTCGGCCAGCCTCTTGTGAAGGCGGGTGAGAAATTTCCGATAATGGCCGTCAATCAGCATTGCGTAGAGCACGCGCTCGATGAGCTGAGAGCTCGTGATGCTGGAAATCATCTTGACCTCAGCCAGATCATCAGCGATCGGCTGGCGCGCCGCCAGGAAACCGACGCGGAGGCTGCCGGACAGGGTCTTCGAGAAGCTTCGCGCATAGATCACCCTGTTGAGCTGATCGAGGGCAGCCAGCCGCTGTGTGTTCCTGGTCTGAAGATCGCAGAAGATGTCATCCTCAACGATGATGAAATCAAACTGTTCGGCAAGTTGGAGCACTCGGAAAGCGACATGCGGACTCATGTCGGTGCCAGTCGGATTTTGCAAAGTTGATTGAGTAAAATAAATTCGGGGTCGATGCTCGGCGGCAAGTTGTTCGAGCGCCGCAAGGTCGGGGCCGTCGGAATTCCGTGGAATGCCGAGTAATCTTGCGTCGTGCTGCCGAAGATTGCCGAACAAATTGTAGTAGCCGGGATCGTCGACCAGTACCGCATCGCCGGGTTTGACGTAGTGGCGGATAATCAAATCGAGGGCCTGGCTCGTGCCGTGCGTCAGTACGATCTGCGACGCGCGGGCTTTGACACCTAGTTCTGAAAGCAAGAGCACAAGATGCTCGCGCAGGGGCAAATAGCCGTAGGGATTGCCATACTCGATAAGATGCGTTCCGTTCTTGCGCGCGACAGCAGCCAAACTCTGCCGAATTCCCATTTCATCCATCCAGGCATTCGGAAGCCAGGGGCCGCCGGCGAGCACGATGTCCTCGCGAGCTTCCAGCAGGCGGCGGATCAGCGAAACCATTTCCTCGTTACGGTTCTGAACCCCGATGAGCTGACGACGGTCGGATGCTTCGTGGACTGCCGTTATGAAAAATCCGGCACCACGTCGTGCCTTGAGATAGCCGAGAGCGACCAGGCGATCGTAAGATTCGACCGCTGTGAACCGGCTGATTCCGTATGACGCGGCAAACTTGCGGATGGACGGAAGCTTGGTGCCGGGACGCAAACAGCGCTCGTCAATCTGTCTGCGGATCGCGTGAACGATCTGATCGACAAGCGGCAACTGGTCGTCCGGATCGAGATTGATCGAGATCATCATCGTGAGTCCGAGTGGCCTGCTCAAATGACCGGTACAGTTCAGCTCAGTGTGTACACAACTGTACATGCCTGTCCGATAAATTGACAGCCATTGATTGCGGGCGCTGGATCGTCGGGGGCCCAGCAGCAGCGCGTCGTGCGGACGCTTGCACCTTCGTAGCAGGTCAACCGATCGATTGACGCGCCGAATCCTGCCGTGTGGTGGGTAGCGGACCGTCCGCGGCACTCCGATGCGCGGACCTGCATCGATCACATCAATTCATCACGAAAGAATTGCCTGCTTCATTTGAATGTTTGGAAGGCGATGTCATGTCGGAAGAGGAATTGTCGGCGCTCATCAGCGAGATCTATGATGCCGCGCTCGATCCATCATTGTGGCAGGACGTTCTGGAGAAATCCTCGTTGTTCGTCGGCGGAGGCGGGGCCGCGATCTACTCGAAGGACTCGGTCAGCAAGACGGCAAACATAACCCACGGGTGCGGCGTCGATGACGAGTTCAGGCAGAACTATCTCGACACATATGTCAGGCTGGACCCCTCGACGCCGGGCTTCTTTTTCTTCGATGTCGGGGAAGTCGTCACGACGTCCGACATTCTACCCTATGAAGAATTTCTTGAGTCGCGCTTCTACCGGGAATGGGCGCAACCGCAGGGCCTGGTCGATATGGCGACCTCCGTGCTCGAGAAGTCCACGACAAGCTACGCGGTGTTCACCGTCTTCAGGCATGAGTGGCATGGGCGGTCCGATGCACAGATGCGTCAACGCATGAAGCTGCTGGTGCCTCATGTCCGGCGCGCAGTCCTGATCGGCAAGACGATTCAACTCAATCGGGCGGAGGCGGCGACACTGGCGGATACGCTCGACAGTCTGGTGGCCGGCTTCTTTCTCATTGGTGGGAAGGGACGTCTGGTTCAGGCAAATGTGGCCGGTCATGCCATCCTGTCCGAAGGGACGATTTTGCGTGCGGTCGGCGGGCGTTTGATTGCGCCAGATCCGGTCGCGGACGCCGCGTTGCGCAACGCATTTTCCAGTATCGACCTTGGCGGCGAGGTGCTTGGAACGCAGGGCATTGCCGTGCCGCTGGCGGCAGCCGATGGACAGCACTATGTCGCGCACATTCTGCCTCTGACCTCGGGTGCACGCCGAAAGACCGGGGCAGGCTATTCGGCGGTCGCGGCAGTATTCGTCTCCAGAACCCGGATCGAGGCGCCGGCCGCGCCGCAAGTCATCGCCGAGCTTTATGGCCTGACGCCAAGCGAGCTTCGCGTTCTGCTCGCGGTGTTCGAGACCGGGGGCGTGTCGGACATCGCGGGTGCATTGGGTATTTCGGAGGCGACCACGAAAACGCACCTGCATCGTTTGTTCGCGAAAACCAACACAAGGCGACAGGCCGATCTGGTGCGGCTGGTGGCAGGCTTTATCGGGCCGCTTGCGATGCCGGACACACCTTTGCTCGAAAGGCCAATGGTCTGAATAAATAATCGAACGGTTGATGCGGGATAATCTGAAAGTCCCCAAAAGCAGTCACCGGGAAAGCTACAGCCCGGAATAATAAGGGAGGCGGACGTGAAAGCCCTCTTTGGTCATCATTCGAAGCGGCGGTATCGCAATTGGAAAGTGAGCCACGCGGCGGATCGCCGATCCTGGCTTGCCAATGCGTTGCTGAATTCGATCACGGTCGCATCGACGGGCGGTGAGGCAGGCGATCGGGGCCGGCATACGCAGACCGCCCGGCCGCCGGCATTCGTCCTCATGTTTAGACGCACGCGACGCGATGATGGGTTTCGCGCCTCGCATGTCGTGCATGCAGCACTTCTTAGTGCGGCCTTCCTGACCGTTATCTGGCTCAGCGACGCCGGCATGCAGTCGCTGTGCGGCGAAGGGATGCCGGCGAGCGGTCAATGCGGTGAAGGGGCTGGAGGCTGGCACTCCGGCGAGAAGGGCCCGCGTGATCCACACGGACATGAAATTCCCCGAAGTGAAGTCGAGACCACCGAACATCTCAACAGGAGCGACTACCATGAGTAAGACTATCGTTTTCGCTATTCTCACCGCGGCTGCATTTCCACTGTCCGCCGGAGCCGCGGACGACCATCACACGACGGTGCAGCCCGATGCGCTGAAATGGACGGCGCCTGCGGCCTACGCTGCAGGCGCAGAGTTCGCAGTGATCAAGGGGGATCCCACCAAGCAAGGGATGTATGTCGTCCGCCTGAAGGTGCCGAAGGGCTTCAGAATTCCGGCTCATACCCATCCCAACGATGAAAACGTGACGGTTCTGTCGGGCGTCTTCCACATCGGTACCGGCGACAAGTTCGACGAAAAGAAGGGAGAGACGATCAAGGCCGGCGGCTATTCCTATGTCGCCAAGGGCATGACGCATTACGCGTTCTTCCCGGAAGATACCGTGATCCAGCTTCACGGCATGGGCCCGCAGGGCATCACCTATGTGAACCCGGCTGACGATCCGCGGAAGAAGTAACTCCTACGCGTTCTCAACAACCCGATTGAAATCGGTATCGGTCGCACGCAGGTGCAGCCGATGCCGGTCAGGGCGCAGCATTGTCAGCCGCATGTCCCGAACTTGAGTGACCCGAACCGGATGTCGCAGACGAATGTCCGGCTACGTCACAGGCTGTACTGCGAGGGCACACGGATCATGACATCTCAACCCGATGCGGGGACAAGATGGGGTGGAGCGCTGGTTGCGCTCGCGTGCGGCTCCATCATCCTGCTGCTGTCGCTGGGCATACGGCACGGCTTTGGACTGTTCCTGAAGCCTGTCACGTTGGAGCACGGCTGGGGCCGCGAGACCTTCGCATTTTCGATTGCGCTGATGAATCTCGTCTGGGGCGCCAGCCAGCCATTCGCCGGCATGCTTGCCGATCGCTTCGGCGCGCCGAGGATCGTCGCAATCGGCGCGGTGTTCTACGCCGCCGGTCTTTGGCTGATGTCGATTGCAACGAACGAGCTTGCTTTCATTCTCGCGGCGGGCGTGCTGGTCGGGCTCGGCCAGTCTGGCACGACGTTTCCCGTCATCCTGGGCGCGATCAGCCGGCTGGTCGCACCGGAGCAACGCTCGCTTGCAATGGGCATCTCCATGGCGGTCGGTTCGTTCGGCCAGTTCATCATGCTCCCGGTCAGTCTCGGTCTCATCGGTTGGTTGAACTGGCAGGGGGCGCTGATCGTGCTGTCTGCACTCTCATTGCTGATCCTGCCGCTGGCCTTTGGCATGAAGGAGACGGCGCATGCGGATAGCCACGCCGTGCCGCCGACCACGGCACGCGATGCGCTCCTGGAGGCGTTGGCGTCGCGGGATTTCTGGCTGCTGGCGTTCGGCTTCTTTGCCTGTGGATTCCAGGTCGTCTTCATCGCCGTGCATCTGCCGGCGCTGCTTGCGGACAAAGGCTTCGATGCACTGGTAGCAACGACGGTGCTGGCGTTGATCGGCCTCTTCAATGTGGCGGGGACCTACTACGCGGGGCTTTGGGGCGGCACGCGCAGCAAGCCGATGATGCTGTTCTGGGTCTACATCTGCCGCGCGGCTGTCATCGCTGCATTCGTATTCATTCCCGCCTCCGGCGTCTCGGCGTATGGCCTCGGGGCGTTGATGGGTTTGTTGTGGCTCTCCACGGTACCTTTGACCAACGGAACGGTGGCGACGATCTGGGGCGTCCGGCACATGTCGATGCTGGGTGGAATTGTCTTCTTCATGCATCAGGTCGGCGGCTTCATTGGCGGCTGGTTCGGTGGCTGGCTTT
>JAEYVN010000402.1 GCA_023431725.1 Pseudomonadota bacterium | reverse complement strand
GCGATGACGATGCGAAGGTGGGTGTTTGGGAGTGAATGCCACAGATGACGTCCGCCAAAGTTGCCCCCTCTCAACGATTGCGTCTCGCTGCCGATATCGGCGGCACGTTCACCGACGTCGCAGCCTTTGATGAATCCTCGCGTCGCCTGTTGCTCGGCAAAAGCCTGTCGACGCCGCGGGCCATGGTGGAGGGCATCGAGGCCGGTGTGACGAAGGCTGGAACGAAGTTTTCCGAGGCGGCCCTGTTCCTTCACGGGTCGACGGTTGCGATCAATACAATGCTGGAGCGCACCGGCGCAAAGACCGCCCTGATCACGACGCGTGGTTTCCGGGATGTGTATGAGATCGGACGCATCAACCGGCCCGACGCCTACAATCTGTTTTTTCAGAAGCACGTGCCGCTGGTGCCGCGCGCGCTTTGCTTCGAGGTCACGGAACGGCTATTCGCCGATGGCCGGGTTCACAAGCCGCTCGACGAAGCCGGCCTGCTGGCCATCGCCGACACGCTGGAGCGTGAAAATGTCGAGGCCGTCGCAATCCTGTTCCTGCATTGCTATCGCAATCCGGCCCATGAGCTGCGCGCCAAGGAGCTGCTGCAGAAGCGGTTGCCGAATGTCTTCGTTTCGACGTCTCACGAATTGTCTCAGGAATACCGCGAGTTCGAGCGTTGCTCGACGGTTGTGGCGAATGCCTATGTTGGTCCGCGCGTTCAGCATTATCTGACCGAGATCGGCGAGCGCATCACCTCGGAGGGATTCGGCGGAACGTTCCTCGTCGTGCAATCGACCGGTGGATTGTTCGAACTCGACAAGGCGCGGCGCGAATGCATCCGCATTCTTGAATCGGGTCCGGCATCGGGTGTGATCGGGACTCAAGCGCTGTGCCATGCGCTTGGCATGCCGAACGCGATTGCGTTCGACATGGGAGGCACGACGGCCAAGGCCGGGGTGATTCAGGATGGGCGGGCGCTAACGACCGGGCACGCCCTGATCGGAAGCTACGACCGCGCATTGCCGATCCAGGTGCCAACGATCGATATCTTTGAAGTCGGGACCGGAGGCGGCTCGATCGCCCGCGTCGAGCATGGTGGTGCGCTGCATGTCGGCCCGCGCAGCGCGGGCGCTGAGCCGGGTCCGGCCTGCTATGGCCGCGGCGGCTCAGAACCGACCATCACCGATGCCAACCTCCTTCTCGGACGGCTCGGCGCCGATCGCTTTCTCGGTGGCGAGATGCGTCTCGATGTCGAGGCTGCCGAGCGCGCAATGCATGACAAGGTGGCCAAGCCGCTCGGGCTCGACACGACCGAGGCAGCGAACGGGATCCTTCGGATCGCCGCGACCAAGATGTCTTACGCCGTGAAGGGGGTAACGACCGAGCGCGGTCTCGATGCCGGTAGTTTCGCCCTCGTCGCGTATGGCGGTGCGGGACCGCTGCATGCAACGGCAGTCGCGCGTGAGATCGGTATTCGCAAGGTGATCATCCCGCGCGCGCCGGGGCATTTCTCGGCCTTCGGAATGCTGTTCTCCGATCTGCGCTACGATTTTGTCCGCACCTGGTTTACGGCGCTCGACAAGTTCGATTTCCAGCGGTTCGAGACCGTCTATCGGGAGCTGGAGGCCGAGGGGCGTGAAGCCATCGCGGCTTCGTCGATTGCGCCGAAGGATGTTGTGGTGCAGCGCGCGCTCGACATGCGCTATGTCGGGCAGGAGCACACGGTTACGGTGGAAATTCCGCAAGAGTATTTCGATCGTCAGGATCGTGTGGCGATCAAGGCATTGTTCGACGCTGTCCATGCGCAGCGCTACGGTACGTCCGCTCCTGCAGAGCCTGCGGAAATCGCAAGTCTGCGCACCACAGTGACCGGCATCGTCGAGAAGCCCGCTATCGAAGAGATCGCCAAGGGTGAGGAAAAGCCGCCGGCCGATGCCCATACCGGCAATCGGAGAGCATTTTTCCAGGAAGTCGGCTTTGCCGATACGCCGACCTTTACCCGCAGCAAATTGCTGGCAGGTAACCGTATCCAGGGGCCGGCTTTGATCGAGGACCTCGCCTCGACGACCGTGGTCCTGCCGGGCGACAGGCTTGATGTCGATGCGATCGGCAATCTCGTGATCAGCATTTCTGGAGCGCAATAATGACCGAGCGCAGCAACACTTCCGGCAAGAAGACGGCCGATCCGATTCTGGTCGAGATCGTGCGAAACGGCGTGATGGCGGTGACCGAGGAAATGAAGGTCAACCTCATGCGCACCGCCTACAATATGATCATCTACGAGGCGCTGGATTTCACCGTCGGCATCTTCACCAAGGACGGTGACACGGTCTCTATCGGACTTGGCTTGCCGATGTTCATCCGCGGCATGTCTGAGACGGTGAAAGCGAAGATTCGGCATTTCGAGAAGGAAGGTTTCCAGCCGGGCGATATCCTGCTCACGAACGATGCCTACATCACCGGCAGCCACCTCAACCATCTCACCTTCACGGTTCCGGTCTTCCACGAGGGCGAGCTGGTCGGCTTTTCCTGTTGTATGGCGCACTGGCCTGATGTCGGAGGAACGCTCGGCGGCGTGACCACGGATATCTTCTCCGAGGGCCTGCAGATTCCAATCGTGAAATATGCTCGCGCCGGCGTCGTCAATCAGGAAATCCACGAAATCATCCGCATGAACGTGCGGCTGCCGGAGCGTGCGATGGGTGACCTGCGCGCGCAGATCACCGCGATCAAGACCGGCGAGCGGCGCTTTCTTGAGTTGATCGAGCGATACGGACAGCAGCCGGTGCTCGATTGCATCGATGTGCTCATGGATCTCGCCGAAGTGGTCGCCCGCGAACAAACGCTCGCCATTCCCGATGGGGTCTATGAAGCAGAGAGCTTCATGGACGACGACGCCGTGGAGATTGGGAAGCGCGTTCCGATCCGCGTCAAGGTGATCGTGTCTGGTGACGAGATGACTGTCGACCTGACAGATGTCTCCAAACAGGTGAAGGGTTTCTACAACTCCGGTCCGACTACGGGTATCGCCTGCGCCCAGGTCGCTTTCAAGTGCGTGACCTCACCGACTGGCTATCCGGTCAATGACGGCGCGTTCCGCAACCTGAAGGTCATATTGCCGCCCGGCAGCATCGTGAGCGCAGTACGTCCTGCGCCGATGCGGTGGTGGATGAGTTTCCCGATGACGGTCGTCGATACGATCTTCAAGGCGTTGTCGAAAGCGATCCCCGAGCAGGTGATCGCCGGCCATCACGCCGATCTTTGTGTCGCGCTGCTGGACGGGTTTTATCCAGACACCAACAAGCTGTTCATCACGAGTTTTGGTCCGCTCGGCGGCGGCTGGGGCGCCAAGCGCGGTGAGGACGGCGTTTCGGCAACCGTCTGCATCAACGACGGCGATACGCATAACAGCCCGAATGAGCAGTTCGAGGCGAAGTATCCGGTGATGGTCGAAAGCCTTTCGCTGATCCAGGATTCCGGCGGTCCGGGCCGCCATCGCGGCGGTCTTGGAGTCGAGACCGTGGTGCAGGCGATCTCGGACTTCAACGTCAATGCGCAGGTCGAGCGGGCCGTTTGTCTGCCGTGGGGCCTCGAAGGCGGTCTCGAAGGCACCGGCAACGAAATGCTGATGCGACGCGACGGCATCGTCGAAGACGACGTGCCGAACGCCAAACTGTTCCGCGCCAAGGTCAAAGCCGGAGATGCATTCATCCTGCGGTCAGGTGGCGGCGGCGGTTTCGGGTCGCCGCTGGAGCGCCCGGCGGAGGACGTGCAGCACGACGTGCGACAGGGTTATGTCTCGCTCGATGCGGCGCGCAACTACTACGGCGTCGTGCTGGACATCGATACGCTGGCGATCGATGTCGCAGCAACCGAGCGGCAGCGCAGCGATCTCGTCGCGGTGCATCGCGAGCGAGTCTCGCGGCAGGGCGAAGTGCCGCAGCGGATCGAGCGCAAGATGCTGGAGACTTTGCCGGAAGGACATCTGGCGATCCGGTGCCTGTTGCCATCGTGTTGCGGACGCTGGCATGTGCCGCGTGAATTTGAAGCCATCGAAGTCTTTCCGTAACGGCTGTGAACGGCGGGTTGAACGTCGAGCAAGATATTTTTGGGAGGTTCGCGTGTCTGAGCGTGGTTATCGTCTGGTCAGTTATGAGGGAAAAGGCGGGGAGCCGGTTGCTGGCGTCCTGATCGGGGGCCACGTGCATGCACCGGAGAGCTTGCTGAAGGGCGTGAAACTCAGAGACCCTTCGGTGCTTGGCCTGTTGCGTCAATGGGACGAGGTGCATCCCGCTCTCGACGCCGCGGCCAAGTCCGTCGCCGCGTCGGCCGGACAGCCGTTGGCTGGCCTCAAGCTTCTTGCACCGGTGCTCTATCCCGGTGCGTTTTATTGCGCCGGTGCGAATTACTGGGATCATCTCGAAGAGATGGCGGAAATCGCCAAGAAGACCACAGGGACGGCTCCGTCCATGACCAAGGGGGCCGAGCCGTGGTTTTTCATGAAGACCGCTGCGGGCTCGATGATCGGTGATGGCGTCCCGGCCCGGCTACCGTCCTTCTCTAAGCAGGTGGACTGGGAGGCCGAGGTCGGCCTCGTGATTGGCCGCACGACGCGTCGGATTTCAGAGGAAGATGCGATGAGTGCGGTGGCGGGTTTTGTGATTGTCAACGATCTGTCGGCGCGCGATCTGATGAAGCGCGACGGGACGCCCTTTATCTACGACTGGATCGGCCAAAAATGTTTCGAGGACGGCGCTCCGACGGGGCCATGGCTGACGCCCGCAGCTTATATCGATAACCCGACCGATATGAGCATCAAGCTGTGGGTGAACGGTGTCCTGAAACAGAATTCCAACACCTCGCGCCTTGTTCACAATATGGCGGAGCAGGTGGCCTATCTCAGCCGTCATGTCACATTGCATCCAGGCGATGTCATCGCCACTGGCACTCCGGCCGGCGTAGGGATGCCGCGCGGTGAGTTTCTTCAAGTCGGTGACGAAGTGAAGATTGAAATCGGCGGCTGCGGCACGCTGACCAATCGCATGATTGCTGATAATTGAACGCGCTTTCTCTCTACGTCGTGGGGTACTGAGCCAGTAACGGACGGCGTGGAGCTTTGTCCTTGTTGAAGTGCTGAATTACTGTAGCTGGGCCATCTCGAACGACAGGGCTTCCCAGTTCGCGCGTATGTAAATCGTCGCAAGTAGGAAAAAACATAGATACCACGCGGCCCCCATTCATTTGCGCGCCAAATGCGCAATGTCGGGCAGAAGGAGAGCCGAACTCCACTTCGACATCAAACGTTCGGCTATAGTTCGTCCCGAAGGATCGGGGCCGTCGGCTGAAACTTCAACCTGTCAAAAAAGGAAAGTACCTGCGGTCTGTACAGATTCGCCGGTGCCTGTAGCTCGTTCCAATTACAAATAATCGACGTCCCGTTAATTGCTCACCAGTAGTTCCGGCAGAGTCCACATTCAAGGCCGAACCTGATTGGCGGCCGCTTCACAGCCCTCGAGTCTTGTTCAACGTGGCACGCGGTGCAGGCTCGACGCGGGATCTACGGTGCCGGCCCTGCCACCGAACCACCCAGCGATGGCGCCCAGCACGAGTGCAAGCAACGCGGAAAGGGCGCCGCGAGATGCAACTTTTGCAGTTGCGTCGGCAGCGGCGGTAGCTTTTTCCTTAGCTTGATCGACAGCCGCCCGATACTGTTGCTCATATTTGCCTACTTGGTTGCGGGCTTCCTCAGCTGAAATATTCTGGGCGCGCGCGAGAGCTTCTGCCGCCCGTTGTCGTGCCTGCTCCGCCTGGTTTTGGTCACCCGTCACCAATGTCCGAACGCTCGCTACGGCGGCATCCCTTAGCGCAGTGGGATCGGTACCCCCGCTCGTTGATTTGATCTGCTGTTCGATTTCTCCGAACGGGTTGCTGCTGGAGATTATAGGGGCTGCGGTCTGCGCGGTCGTAGAAGCTACCGAGCCGAGCCCTCCCACCATGGATGTCACCGCATTCATCGCGCCACCGAGGAAAGCTCCTGCAGCACTGCTGACCAAGTAAATGACGATCAGAGTTGTTGCCGCCCATGTTGTTAATCCGTGCCAAGCAGCCATCGACTGATCCGGCCGGCCCGAAAGTCGACCAGCAGCATATCCGCCGATAAATGCTGCAATGATTCCGGACAGTGCCCACCACACGCCAGCGGCTACCGAAAACGTCTGCGCTGATGGATTGTCTCCACCGCTAGCGCTGATGGTTCCAAGACCGACACCGGCGCCGAGCAAGTTCAGCAGTGCCTGCACGACGAGGCTCAGAACGATACCAGCCGCGACCGCGCTCCATGTAATACGATTGATTAAGATCGTTTGGACGTCATCCCGCATTGCGGCGTTGCGGTACGTCACATCTAGGTCATCGACCCCATGCGAAGTGGATGGACTCATGGCAACCCTCCGACAAAGTAGCTGTTCTTGGACTGCTGACGAGAAAAGGGTCTAACTGATGCTAAGTTTTAGATCAGGCCCAAAGTTCCAAATGGCCAGCCACATGCATGCACGCAAAGGTGATGCTCAAATCAGCCAGTACAAGCCCGATCTCAGGGCCGAGCGCGTGGCTAGCCACGCAAAAAATTTAAGCGCCCGGCTGGGGGGCGAATAAGGATGGCTCATCCTTTGCCGTCGTGGGGATGCTGCTTCGATAGCGGGCGTGAAGCCATGCCTGATGAATCCGCGCAATTCACGGTGACGATCGCAATCGAAAATATTCCGGCTGGACTTGAGGTAGCAGACCGAGGTTTCACCATTGTGGCAAGCCCTGAATGGTTTCGGCTAAGCTTAAAGCGACGGGCCCCGCAATAGGAGCAAAAGCGCGCGGGTTACCCCAGTGCCTGCAGCGCATTCACTTTGGCGCTAGCTCGCAGCAATGCATCTTTTCAGGTGTTCACGTACGTCTAAGCTCTCTTCACATGCAGTTCTCGGGCTCGCTAGATGTTTCGCTTCGGTCTGTACTTCCGCATCGGCTCTCCGAAAGACCCG
>JAEYVN010000274.1 GCA_023431725.1 Pseudomonadota bacterium | reverse complement strand
GGCTTCCAGAAGGCGCTTCTCGGTGAATGGGTCGCCAACCTGCACGGTCGGGCGCTTCTCCTCGATGGTATCGTCGAACTCGGCCGAAGCCATGGTGGCACCGCCGACGCCTTCGGGGCCGGTGTTGGCGCCGAGATAGACGACGGGAAGGCCGACGCCCTTGGCTTCCGAAAGGAAGATGCCGTCGCGCTTGGCAATGCCGAGGGCGAACGCGTTGACCAGGCAGTTGCCGTTGTAGCGGGCGTGGAAGCGAACCTCGCCGCCGACGGTCGGCACGCCGAAGGAATTGCCGTAGCCGCCGATGCCGGCGACGACGCCCGACACCAGATGCCGGGTCTTGGGATGCTTCGGATCGCCGAACGAAATCGCATTCAGGCAGGCGATCGGCCGCGCGCCCATCGTGAAGACATCGCGCAGGATGCCGCCGACGCCGGTGGTCGCGCCCTGATAGGGCTCGATGTAGCTCGGGTGGTTGTGGCTCTCCATCTTGAAGACCACGGCGAGCCCGTCACCGATGTCGATCACGCCGGCATTCTCGCCCGGCCCCTGGATCACCCACGGCGCTTCAGTCGGCAGGCCGCGCAGATGCACCTTCGACGACTTGTAGGAACAATGCTCGTTCCACATCGCCGAGAAGATGCCGAGCTCGGTCAGCGTCGGCTCGCGGCCGATCAGGTCGAGGATGCGCTGGTATTCATCCGGCTTGAGGCCGTGTTCGGCGACGAGTTCGGGGGTGATGGCGGGTGTGTTGGGGATCACAACGGTCTTTTCGGTGAGCTGTCGGGTGGCTTATTCGATTAATGGTTCGCAAGCGCCCCGTATAGCTGCAAAACCGGCAACGATCAGGTGGGGCGCCGTGACGGGCTAAGGCCCTGAGATATAGCGCCCTTCCGCAATTTTCCACTGTGCAAAAGTCAGCCTGGCCGGCGGCATTCCCAGAAGGTTCCAAAGTTTTGAAAAGGTCGAGAATCGTGAGATTCTCGCGCAAAAGGATCGCGGCCGCGCGGTTCGCAGCCAGCCGGGACCATGCAGGCCTTTCATAAAAGTCTTTCGACACGAATCCTTTCAACAGTGCTCGGCCTCGGCCTGGTGACCGCCCTTATGGTCGGCGCGGTCGTCCTTACGATGGACGGCCTGCGAAACCGGACCGAAAACCTGCGCCGTTCGGCGCTGCAGGCGGTCTACGCCGAGCGCGTCAATTCCCTGATCGCCATGGTGGTCATGGATTCGCGGGGCATCTACGCCTCCAGAGATCAGGCCGAGATCAAGATGTTTGCCGACGGGATTATCCGCTCCCTCGCCGCACTTGACGACACGATCAAGTCCTGGCTCGGCGAGATCGGGCCCAATCAGCAAGCCGCGGTCGAGGCCCTGGCCGTGGAGGTCGCGCGCTTTGGCGATTTGCGCCGCCGCCTCATCGCGACAGCCCTGGACCAAGGCATCACCGCCGCACGCGAAATCGGCGAGAGCAACCGAACCGCCCGGCAATCGCTGAACAAGAAACTGGATGCGGCGGCGGCTCGGCACGGTGAAAACGATATCCGCGATACAATGCGCGCGATCGAGGACTACGAACGCAACCGCATCGGGCTTCTCCTTCTGATCGGCGGTCTTGGCGCCGTGCTGGCCATGACGACGGCATGGTTCGTCGTCTCGCGCACCGTCCTGAGACCGCTCGAAGCCCTGAAAGCCAGCGTTGACAGCATGGCCGACGGGGACCTGAAGAGCTCCGTACGCGGCACCGCCCGCCTCGACGAAATCGGATCGATTGCCCGTTCGGTGGAAGCCTTTCGTCACGGGCTCGTGCAGATGCGCGACATCCAGGCGCGCGAACACGACTACGACAAGGCCCAACTGGCGCGTGCCGAGCGCGTCCAGCGCGCCATCGCGCGGTTCGAGCAGGCCATCGGCGACTGCCTGGCCAAAACGCATCAATCGATCGCCAAGGTCAGCGAAATCGCCGATTCTCTGCGCTCGCTGGCGACACTGTCCACACAGGAATCCCACACGTTGTCCGAGTCTGCGCATGAAGCGGCCTTGAACGCTCAATCGGTTGCCTCTGCCGCCGAGCAACTCAATGCCTCGGTCACTGCAATCTTCGCGCAGATCGAACGTTCATCGGCGACGGCCGCCCTGGCGGCCAGGAACGCGGAGGAAGCAACGACAACGGTCGACGAACTCGATGGCGCCGTCGCAAAAATCGGCAAGGTGGTGGCGCTGATCAACGAAATCGCCGAACAGACCAATCTGCTCGCGCTCAATGCGACCATCGAATCCGCCCGCGCGGGGGACGCCGGACGCGGATTTGGGGTTGTTGCCGCCGAAGTGAAAACGCTGGCGCAACAGACGTCATCGGCCACCGGCGACATCCAGCAGCAGATCGCGACGGTGCAGGATGCGGCGCGTGACGCCGTCGTCGTCATTCATCGCTTCGACACAACGATTTCCGACGTCAACGAATCGGTCCGCGCGATTACCGAGGCCGTCCGGCAACAGAACTCATCGACCAAGGAAATCACCGAAAGCGTTCACGCGTCGGCGCAAAGCGTCGAGGCGGTGTCGCGCGGCATCAGCGGCATTAATGACGGCATCCTGCGCTCACGCGCCGCGAGCGAATCCGCCACCACCGTCGTCGCCTCGTTGAAGGACGAAGCTGCGCGGCTCGAACAGGAGGTCAGTGCCTTGCTGAAGGAAATTCAGGCCGCGTGAGGCCCACCGCCAGGCGGCCGTCTTTCAGGCCGCCTTGGCGAATTGCGCGACAAGACCGGCGAACAGCCCGCGCCCGTCGGTATTACCGATGATGCTTTCGACGTGGTTTTCAGGATGCGGCATCATGCCGGCGACATTGCCGCCTTCGTTGACGATGCCGGCGATCGCATTGATCGCACCATTGACGTTCGAGGGATCGCCGAGCGTGCCATCCGCCGCGCAGTAACGGAAGATCACGCGGCCTTCGCTCTCGAGCGCCGCAATGGTCTTTTCGTCGGCGACATAATTGCCTTCGCCATGCGCCACCGGCACGCGGATCACCTGCCCGGCATTATAGCCGCGCGTGAACGGCGTATCCGAGCGCTCGACGCGCAGGTGCACGTCATGGCAGATGAATTTCAACTTCGAATTGCGCATGAGCACGCCCGGCAGCAGACCGGACTCGCACAGGATCTGGAAGCCGTTGCAGACGCCGAGCACGAGTCCGCCCTTCGCGGCGTGGGCGCGCACGGCGTCCATGATCGGCGCGCGCGCGGCAATGGCGCCACAGCGGAGATAGTCGCCATAGGAGAACCCACCCGGCACCACGACCAGATCGGTTCCGGCCGGCAATTCGGTCTCGGCATGCCAGACCATCGCCGGCTCGACGCCAGATACGAGTTTCAGCGTGCGCGCCATGTCGCGCTCGCGATTGATGCCGGGGAAGACAAGAACTGCGGATTTCATCAGGCGGCGCTCCGGTCTAGATAATCTCGATCCGGTAATTCTCGATCACGGTATTCGCCAGCAGCTTCTCGGCGGCCGCTTTCAGCACGGCTTCGGCGTCGGCCTTGTCGGCGCCATCGAGTTCGATATCGAACACCTTGCCCTGACGAACGCTGGCAACGCCCGACACACCGAGTGATTTCAGCGCGCCTTCGATCGCCTTGCCCTGCGGATCAAGAACGCCGGTTTTCAGGGTGACGGTAACGCGCGCCTTCATGACGGGGCCTTTTCTGAGCCGTCCCGACGGGCAGGACGGGGATTCGCAAGCGGTGAAGACGTCGACCTAGCACCCTTCGACGGGTGCCTCAATGCACCCTCAGGGGCTGGCCTGTCCGAAAAACGACCAAATAGAAACGGGAGCCTGATGGCTCCCGTCTGAATTCTTGCCTGGCGGATCGGCTGCCGCGGGGCCTCAGCCCTTGACCAGAACCGGGCCGGTGCCGCGGGGCGGCTCGCCCTCGTTCATGATGCCGAGGCGCTTGGCGACTTCGGTATAGGCCTCGAGCAGGCCACCGAGATCGCGACGGAACCGGTCCTTGTCCAGCTTCTCGGCGGACTTGATGTCCCACAGCCGGCACGAATCGGGGGAAATCTCGTCGGCGACGACGATCCGCATCATGTCGTTTTCCCACAGCCGGCCGCATTCCATCTTGAAATCGACCAGACGGATGCCGACGCCGAGGAAAAGGCCGGACAGGAAGTCGTTCACACGGATGGCGAGCGCCATCATGTCGTCGATCTCCTGCGGATTGGCCCAGCCGAAGGCGGTGATGTGCTCTTCCGAGACCATCGGATCGCCGAGCTGATCGTTCTTGTAGTAAAACTCGATGATCGAACGCGGCAGTTGTGTGCCTTCCTCGATCCCAAGCCGGGTCGAGAGCGAGCCGGCCGCGACGTTGCGGACTACGATCTCCAGCGGAACGATCTCAACCTCGCGAATCAGCTGTTCGCGCATGTTGAGCCGGCGGATGAAGTGCGTCGGCACGCCGATGTCGTTCAGGTTCTGGAAAACATATTCCGAGATCCGGTTGTTCAGCACGCCCTTGCCTTCGATCACCTCGTGCTTTTTGGCATTGAAAGCAGTGGCGTCGTCCTTGAAGTGCTGGATCAGCGTGCCGGGCTCGGGGCCCTCGTAAAGAACTTTGGCTTTGCCTTCATAAATGCGGCGACGGCGGCTCATCGGAATATACCGTGGTTTGTGAAAGTCCATGAATGCCGGGGTTCCTTTTGGTGTTTTTGAGACCGCGGCGGAGGCGGCTGGCGCGACTGTCGAGACGCAACGCGGGTCGTCCGGCCCGTAGGGGCAACCTAGCCGATCAGGGTGCGAAGCACAAATCAGATAGGTTCGCCCCTCCCCCGCCGCAACATGGATATTTGAGGGCTGACAGGATATCGCGACCGCCCGATCACCTCTGCGGGGGCACCCCGGACGATCCGTCGCGTTCGGGCTGACATCGGGCTATGCTAGGTCGCCACCGCGAGAAACCGGACAGGAAGCACGTTTTGTCGGAATGGGTCACTCATCAACGGCTCCCGCGAGAGAAACAGCGCGGACATACCCTTCGATGCATGACTGACGCGACGTTCAATCGAGCCGCAACGTCAGGATGTCGGCACCTGCCCAACCCTCGCGAATGACAATTTCATGGACGGCGTTGATCTTCGGTCCGCGCCGTTTTATCTCCCCAAAACCACCGATCAGTGAGGACTCATGACCACGTTCGACAAGCGCGAAGAAGGCTTCGAAAAGAAATTCGCGCACGATGAGGAATTGCGCTTCAAGGCCACCGCGCGACGCAACAAGTTGCTCGGCCTGTGGGCCGCGGGCGAACTCGGCAAGACCGGCGAGGACGCCGACGCCTACGCCAAGGACGTGGTCGTGGCCGATTTCGAGGAAGACGGCGACGATGACGTTTTCCGCAAGGTCGCTGGTGATCTCGCCGGCAAAGGCATCACCGAACAGCAGGTGCGCGAGATGATGGTCGAGCTGCTGGCCGAAGCCATGAAGCAGATCCAGGCCGGCAAATAATCCATGTTGTCATGGCTCGCCGGATCATTCGGCGAGCCATCGGCCTGAAAGCCTATCGTCTCCGGACCAAAGCCAGCAGAAAGACCAAACCGTGACAGCCAGTTCGAAATTTTCGCTCGCCCGCCGACTTCGCGCGGGCGAAGTCGTCTATTCAGCATGGTGCGGCCTGCCCTATCCGAATGTCGTCGAGACCATCGCGCGTGAAGGCTTCACGGCTGTTGCGCTCGATCAACAGCATGGGCTGTGGGACACCGCCTCGACGATGCTGTCCATCGGCGCTATTCACCTTGCAGGGTCGGCGCCGCTCGTCCGCGTGCCGCTTCATCAATATTCAATGATCAGCAGGGCGCTCGACTTCGGTGCAGAAGGCGTCATCGCACCGATGATCAATTCGGCCGAGGATGCACGCTTGCTCGCGGCAACCGCCAAATATCCGCCGATCGGCGAACGCAGCCTTGGCGCCCATCGCGCCGCTGCGCTGGCCGGTTTCCCGGATCAGCGTCCCTATCTCACCATCGCCAATCAGGAGACCCTGGCTTTTGCGATGATTGAATCGCGGACGGGGCTCGACAATGTCGATGCCATCATCAACACGCCGGGCATCGACGGGTTGTTCATCGGTCCGTCGGATCTCTCCTACAGCCTGACCAACGGCGCGGTGCTGGATGCCCATTCCGACGAAGTCGAGAAGGGCCTCGAAATCGTGCTGACGGCTTGCAAGAACGCCGGCAAAATTCCGGGGCTGTATTGCATCGACGCCGCCCGCGCGGCAGCCAAGGCCAAGGCCGGGTTCCGCTTCCTCACGATCGGCAGCGATCTGGCGTTCCTGCGCGCCGGCACAGCCGCGCAGTTGAAGGGCCTCGCCTAGCTCGCCGAAGCGCCTGCCCTCACGATCCGTCTTCCGGGTTCGCACTCGCCGTGCGGCCCGGTATGACGGAGAGAATATGCGTGAGCACGGCATCGACATCCGCCGTGACATCGTCCGCCTTCACATCGACGATTTGATAATCCCGCTCGCGCATCCAGTCGAGCTTTTGACGACGTGCTTCGGCGCCCGGCGTGTCTTCGCTGTCCGGCACGACATCGATCACCAGCCGCAACGGAAACGAAACGAAATCGGCGATATGCGGGCCAATCGGCGTTTGCCGCTTGAAGCCGAGCGCAGAGAAGCGGCGATCGCCTGTGATCGCCGACCATAATGCCCGTTCCGCATCGGTCGGATTGCGTCGCAGCAGTCGCGCGAGTCCCCGCACCGGCGAATCCGCCCGCGCGATCTCGGCCTTGCCATGCTGCGAGAGAAGACTGCGCAGCATGTCCGCTTCCGGTCCGTCCAACAGACCACCGCGCGCTGGCCCCTTGCGGCCTTCGACCAGCGCCATGATCACGCCATGCAACGTCCGGATGTCCTGCTGCGTGAGTTGCATGCGCGTGAAGATGTTGCGCATGTTCACCGTCATGGTGCCGCGCTTCTCGTGCGGGTGGAAATATTCGATCCGCTCCAATTCGCGTTCGAGATCGTTGAAGAAAGCGTGCAATTGCTCCTTCGGCGCCGGCGGTGATTTCTCCGATGCCGCGAA
>JAEYVN010000399.1 GCA_023431725.1 Pseudomonadota bacterium | reverse complement strand
GTCATCACCAGCGTCCACCCTTGGCCGGGCGACTATATCGGCTTCGTCTGCCGACGCGCCGGCCGCTGGGGTCCCGCCTATAACGGCTGGTAAGGCGTCGCGGCCGGCGTCCGCTATTTCGCCAGCGTCTCCTTGACGGCTTCGACGAGCGCCTTCAGCGTGAACGGCTTGGCCAGGAACGCGAATTGCTCGCCGGCCGGCATGTTCTTCTGGAACGCCTCTTCGGCATAACCCGACACGAAGATCATCTTCAGGTCCGGGTTGGTCTTGCGCATTTCCTTCAACAGCGTCGGACCATCCATCTCCGGCATGACGACGTCGGACACGACCAGATCGACCTTGCCCTCGCTGCGCTCAAGCTCTTCCAGCGCCTCGACGCCATTGCCGGCGGTCAGCACGGTATAGCCGCGCGATGCGAGGCCGCGGGCATTGAGCGCGCGCAAGCCTTCCTCGTCCTCGACGAGCAGCACCGTGCCGCGGCCGGTGAGATCGGGTTGCGCGGCTTGTGCCAGCTTGTCGGCGGAGGCGATGGCCGTGATCGCTTGTGCATCCGTCGGCTTGAGTTCTTCCTTCTCCGGAATATGGCGCGGCAGAAAAATCCGGAACACCGAACCGACACCGAGTTCGGAATCCGGATAGACGAAACCGCCGGTCTGCTTGACGATGCCATAAACCGTCGACAGTCCAAGCCCCGTGCCCTTGCCGACCTCCTTGGTCGAGAAGAACGGCTCGAAAATCTGCGCCAGCACTTCCGGCGACATGCCGGTGCCGGTGTCGCTGACTTCCACCAGCACGTAATCGCCGGACGGCATGCCCTTGTAGGCGGCAGACGGAATATCGGATGCCGCCTTGTTCGCCGTGCGGATGGTCAGCTTGCCGCCATCGGGCATCGCATCGCGCGCGTTGACGACGAGGTTCACAACCACCTGCTCGAATTGCGACAGGTCCGCCTTCACCGGCCACAGGTCGCGCGTATGCACGACATCGAGCTTCACCTTCTCGCCGATCAGCCGCTTCAAAAGCATGCCGAGATCGGACAGCACTTCGCCAAGATCGAGCACCTGCGGCCGCAACGTCTGACGGCGCGAGAATGCGAGCAACTGGCGCACCAGCGAGGCGGCCCGGTTCGCATTCTGCTTGATCTGCATGATGTCAGAGAAGGACGGATCGGTCGGCTTGTGCGCCGACAGCAGGAAGTCGGTCGCCATCATGATGGCTGACAGCACGTTGTTGAAGTCATGCGCGATACCGCCGGCCAGCTGGCCGACCGTATCCATCTTTTGCTGCTGCTTGATCTGGCCTTCCAGTGCGCGGCGCTCGCTCGTATCGAGCGCATAGATGATCGCGGTCTCGGCATCGCGCTCACCGTCGTCATCGATCGCGGTAAAGAAGAAGGTCGCGAATTTATCGCCGCCGTCCGGCAGCGCCGCTTCCACCGGCTCGATATCGCCCTGCCCGTCCCTCGCCTTGGCGATCGCCTGTTCCAGCGTGCTGCGATCGCGCTCGGCCACGGCGGAAAGAATGCTGCGCGCTGCGCCGTCGGTGGCCACGCCCTTGAACAGATTCGCAAACTGCGCATTGAAACGCTTGATGCGTCCCGAACGGTCCACGGTGGCGATCGCCATCGGCGTGTTGTTGAAGAAGCGCATGAAGCGCACTTCGGCCGCCCGCTGGGCATCCTGGCGGTCGCCACGCGCGCGATTGAGCACCAGCGTGCGCGATGGTCCGGCCTCGCCATCGGCGCCGAAGGCCACCTTGTGGAACAGGCGCACCGGCACCGACAGTCCACTGCGGGTCTTGAAATCGAGATCGAGAATTTCCGTCTTCACCTCGCCCGGTGCCGGCGGGATCGCGAGCAGCGAGGCCCCCTCGCCCGACACCACGTCGGCCAGCTTCAGCCCGCCGGAACCGACCTCGGCCAGATCCTGGTCAAGCCAGCTGGCGAGCGTCGCGTTCAAATAGACGATGTTCCCCTCGGCATCGGCCGAAAAGAAACCAGCCGGCGCATGATCGAGATAATCGATCGCGTGCTGCAATTCCTGAAAGACGTTTTCCTGCTTTTCGCGATCGCGCGTGACATCGGCGACGGTCCACACGGTCGTCCGCGCCTGGCGCCCCTCGCCGCCCGGCCGCACCCGCAGACGCAGCCAGCGCGCCGGCTCATCCTTCAGACCGCCGACCCGGACCTCTTCCTGCAGACGCCGCCCCTCGCGCGCTGCCTTCAACAGACGATAAACGGCTTCGGAAACGTCAGGATCACCGATGAAGACGCGCTCGATCGGCCGTGCCTCTTTGGCGCTGGCCGCCCCGATCAGGTTCAGATAGGCGGAATTGGCATAAACGACCCGACCGCTCGAGTCGGTGACGAGGATGCCGTCGAAGGCGCCGTCGACCAGCCCGCGGATCAACGGGTTGCCGGTGCCCTGCCCGGCAAAGCGCTGGATGCCGGCGGCCAGCGCTAAAAGCGAAAACACGCCGATGGTGCCGAGGATCGCCAGCAGGATCAGGATATAGAGCGATGTATTGCCACGCCCGACCTGCAACAATCCGATTGCTGCGCCTACAAGCGCAATTGCGATCACGAGCACCAGCCCGATGGAGCCGCCGCGCTGTGACCGGTCAAGGCTGCCGGGATCCCGCATTTCGCCCATATCGGTTGTCGTCATATTTCTAGTGCCTCAAGCCGCAGGTGATCCGCAAGGG
>JAEYVN010000154.1 GCA_023431725.1 Pseudomonadota bacterium | reverse complement strand
GAATTCCGACATTGATTGCTGTGCCCCGTCCTCGGCCGTTTCCGGCTCTTGTTCGAATCTATCCATATCGTATGTGATCGCTGATCTCGATCACAAACACGAATATGCGCGCGATGGTGCGCGCCCCCAAGGGTTGGCCTCAGGTTGTGACCCTACGCGCCGCTGCGTCATTTGGAGTCGAATGCGAAAACGCCGTCCCACGCATCCGGCGGCGGGCTGGTGCGGAAGGCATCGATCCGCGCCTGATACAGATCGAGAACCTCGGTCAGTCCGAAGGTCTGTGGCAGGAACTTGGCGCGCTGCAAGGCGGTCTCGGCGACAGCCCAGTCGCGCTTGCGATAGTGCGTCATCATCTCGGAGACGAATGACGCGAAGGTGCTGAATTCCTCGCTTCTGGCGACCTCGGCATCGCCAATGAGCGCGTAGATGTATTCGGGCTCGGTCTTGCCCTTGACGGTGATGAGATCGATCTGAATGGTGGCGAAGGTGTCGCCGACCTTCTCCGCGGTTCTGGCGCCGAGGATGATGGGGGTGCCGTAGGATTTGGAGCGGCCTTCCAGGCGCGAGGCGAGGTTCACCGGATCGCCCAGCACCGAATAATCGAAGCGAAGGTCGGAGCCCATGTTGCCGACCACGCAATTGCCGGTGTTGATGCCGAGGCCGATGTTGATCGGAAAGAACGGCTTGCCGGCTTCCAGCGCTTCGGCCTCACGCTCGCGGTTGAGAGCCGCCATCTTGCGCAGCATGTCGAGCGCGGCCGCGCAGGCGTGGCTTTCGTGATCCTTGTCGTCAAGCGGCGCATTCCAGAACGCCATGATGGCGTCGCCGATGTATTTGTCGATCGTGCCCTTGCGTTCGACAATCGAATTGGTCAGCGGAGTCAGCAGCCGGTTCATCAATTCCGTCAGGCCCTGCGGATCATCCTTGAAGCTTTCGGAGATCGTCGTGAAGCCGCGCACGTCGCTGAACAGGATCGTCATGTTGCGCGTCTCGCCGCCGAGCACGAGTGCCTTGGGCGAATTGGCAAGTTGCTCCACGAGATCCGGCGACAGATAGCGGCTGAAGGCGGAGCGGATGCGGCGGCGGTCGGCCTGTTCACGGAAATAGTTGATGAAGACCAGCGTCATGTAGGTGACGAAGATCGCGATCAACGGGAAGGTCACGTCGAACAGCAGGCCGTATTGCGTGTACATGAACCACGAACCGGCCGCCAGCAATGCGGCGATGGACAGACCGAGCGCGATCAGTGTCATCGCGCCGATCCATGGCGAGACCGCGACGAGGATGATGCCGACCAGCGTGGTGATGACGAGTTCGACACCGACCGCGTAGTTCGGCCGCGACAGGACCGATTGCGTCAGCGCATTCTCCAGCACCTGCGCATGGATTTCGACGCCGGGCATGGCCGTTTCCACCGGCGTGGCCTTGATGTCGAGCAGGCCGACCGCCGACGTGCCGATCAAGACGAGACGGCTCTTGAAGCGGTCCGCCGGCACCTTGCCGTCCAGCACATCCTTCGCCGAGACGTAGCGGTTGCCATCCTGCCGCGTGTAATTGACCCACATCTGGCCGTTTTCGTCAGTCGGCAATTCCAGGCCGGGCACGGCGACGGCGCGAATCCCAACCGGGTCGGTGCGGATCAGGATGGCACCGGAGCCGGTGACGACGCGCAGCATCTCCAGCGCCATAGCCGGCACGATCTGGTCGCCCGCCTTCATCACCAGGGGCACGCGCCGAACCACACCGTCACGCTCGCTGCGCAAGGTCAGAACGCCGCGGCCGGTCGCGGCCATCTCAAGAACCGGCATGTTGCGCAGCATGCCATCGAATGTGATGAGAAATGGCGAGGGGTCGGTGCCAATCGTGGCAATGCCGGTGCGCGGCATCTCCGGTGCGTCCGGTGACGCCGTGATGATGGCCGACTGACCGAGGATGACGCGGCCCCTGGCGATGCTTTGCGCGAGCACCTCGTCGTTGCTCGGGAATTTCTTCATTTGCTCGCGGGTGTGCGCATCGATCTGCGGCAGTGAATCAGCCACGAGCGCGGGCGACATACGGTCCGGCTCGGACATGATCACGTCGAAGCCGATCGCAGCGCTGCCGGCCGCCTGGATCTTGTCGATCAGGTCGGCGATTAATGTGCGCGGCCATGGCCATTGGCCCAGTGCCTGAAGGCTCGCCTCGTCGAAGTCGACGATCACGACCGGCCGCACCGTCGAGACCCGCGGCTTGATCGTCTGATACAGGTCGAAGCCGCGCAGACGCAGGTTTTCCAGTTGCGGAGGATCCCAGATCCGCAAGGCAATGAAGGCGGCGAGCAGCAGAAAGCCGGAGGTGCGGCGGAGGCCGAACCAACTGAGCAGACTGAACTTTCGTTCCTGCTGATCCGTCTGCCGCTTCTCGCGAAGCAGCTTCAATCGCTGGGCAATCTTGCTGGCCACGGTTTAAATGACTGAAATACCGACTGACGATAAGCGCTATTTCTCGCGAAACGCGCGGTTGAAGTGATCGCTCAGCGGTTTCATCAGATATGAAATGACCGTGCGCTCACCGGTTTGTACGAAAGCCTCCACCGGCATGCCAGGAACAAGTTTGACATCGCCAAGCCGGTCTACTTCCGCGGCGGGCAACGCGATGCGGATGGTGTAATAGCCAAGGCCGGTGCGCTGGTCCGTCGTGATGTCCGCTGAAATCCGCGCCACCGTGCCATCGATTTCCGGCGTGCGTTGCTGATTGAACGCGGTGAAGCGCAGGATCGCCTTTTGTCCGAGCTGGAGCTGATTGATGTCCTGGGGATTGACCTTGGCCTCGACCGTCAGATTATCGGCCACCGGCACGATCAGCATGATGGCGTCACCCGCGGAAATGACGCCACCGACCGTGTGAACGGTTGACTGGAAGACGGTGCCGTCCTGCGGCGCGCGGATATCGATACGGCGAAGCTGATCCTCGGCCGTCACCTTGCGTTCGACGAATTCGCCGATCTTGGCATCGACGTCACGCATCTCCTTGGCCACTTCGCTGGAGAGTTCCTGATCGATCTGGATGATCTGCAATTCGAGTTCGTTGATCTTGCCCTTGGCCTGCGCGGTGGTCGCGACCAGCAGGCCGCGCTCGCCCTCGAGGCGAGTCGCCTCCCGCTCGAGCTGGGTCAGGCGATTCAGCTGGATCAAATTCTTGCTGTAGAGATCGCGAACGCCGGCAAGCTCGCGCTCGATCAATTGAACTTCTTTCGCCTTGGCGTTGCGCTGGGCGGTGTGACCGGTGATCTCTTCTTCCAGCTGATTGATGCGCTGCTGCAATTGCGATTTCTGGCCGGCGCGCGCGGTACGGCGCAATTCGAACAATTTGCGTTCGCCATCGACGATGGCGCGGACATCGGGAGCGCTTGCAGCGTCGGTCAGCGACTTGGGAAAGGCGATTTCGGTCGTGCCATCGCGTTCAGCCTCGAGCCGCGCCTTGCGCGCCCATAATTCGTTCAGGCCGCGGGTAACGATCGCAAGGCTCGCGCGGGTGACTGTTTCATCGAGCCGAACGACGATGTCGCCGGCCTTTACCTTGTCACCGTCCTGAACGCGCACTTCACCGACGATGCCGCCGCTCGGGTGCTGCACTTTCTTGACATTGGAGTCGACGACGATCTGTCCCGGCGCGATCAGCGCGCCGGACAATTGCGTGGTGCCAGCCCAGCCGCCGAAGCCGATGACAAGGACGCCAATCATGACTACGCCGGCAATGATCAGCCGGTGGATCGATGCTTGTGTCGCAGGCTCGGTGCTCATGCGGACGTCCCTCGCGCTTCCGGCACGACTTTTAGCGGTTGCTGCGGACGTTGTAGCACCTTCGGCAGCACCATGTCTTTCGCACCGACGGGATGCTGCATGCGGCCGTTGCCCATCACCAGGATCAGGTCGACCGCCTCCAGCGCGCTCGGACGATGGGCGACGATCACCGCGATGCCGCCGCGCTTGCGCACGCTCATCACGGCGCGGGCGAGGGCTTCATCGCCTTCGAAATCGAGGTTCGAATTGGGTTCGTCCAGGACGACGAGGAAAGGATCGCCATACAGCGCACGGGCGAGGGCGATGCGCTGGGCCTGTCCGGCCGAGAGCGCGCTGCCCTGTTCGCCGACCTGCGTCTCGTAACCGTCCGGCAGCCGCACGATGAGATCATGCACACCGGCCGTCCTGGCCGCATCGATAATGGCTTCCGGATCGGCGTTGGGCTCGAACCGGGCAATATTCTGCGCGACGCTCCCCGCCAGCAACTCGACGTTCTGCGGAAGATAGCCGATATGCTTGCCGAGCGCTTCCGGCATCCATTGATCAAGCGCTGCGCCATCCAGCCGCACGGTGCCGCGGACAGGTGGCCACAGTCCAACGAGCAGCCGGGCCAGTGTTGACTTGCCCGATGCGCTCGGCCCGATGATGCCAAGACCACTCCCGCCGGGAAGGCTGAAGGTGACGTCCTGCAGCACCACCTTCTGCGTTCCGGGCGGGGCTGCTGCAACATTCTCGACCGACAATGCAGTTACCGGTGCCTGCAGCGCCATCATGTCCTTCTGCTGCGGGAACAGTGAGAGCAGACGGTTGAGCCGGGCCCAGCTTTGCCGTGCAGCCTGAAATCCCTTCCAGTTGGCGATGGCGAGATCGACCGGCGCCA
>JAEYVN010000109.1 GCA_023431725.1 Pseudomonadota bacterium | reverse complement strand
GCCCTCTGCTGCAGCCTGCTGCAATGCGCTGCAGTCTGCTGCCCCATGCTGCAACGTACTGCAGCCCGCTGCAGCAGGTTGCAGCGAGACGCAGCGGCCACTCCCGCAGGGACCTAGCATGCGGTCCGAAACCGTTCGGCCTGCCGTGCAGGCTGCCTCGGAGCTGGCCCCGCCCTCGGCCGAGCCTTTCACCCTTTCCGGGCAATCGCCCGTGAACGATGCCCCTGCGGGCGCAGAAAAATCGGCATCGCATGTCGCCAACGCGGAGGCCGCCAGCCTGGGCGCTGCCGCTTTCATCATCGAACTCAGGAGCAAAGAATGACGATTTCCAATCTGCCGCTTTACATCGAAACGTTTGCGGACGCGACCGGCGTCGGCAAATCCCTGTCGGCCTGGCGCATCCGCCACTTTTTGGACGAAGCCGGCGTCCCTAACATCATGGTGAGGATCGAGACGCGCGGCGTCGAGGCAAAGCTGCGGGAAGGGGACATCGCTATTGCGGTGGAGGATTTTGCGCAGGCGGCGGACCGCCCCGGCGGGATCGCCGGTGTCCTGCAGCCGTTGTCGGCTACAATCCTTGCTGCGGCCAAAACGCGCCATGTCGTGATCGCCGACTGGGCGGGGGGCACGGCGCGGCACCATCTGGAATATGTCGCAAAGACGCGGCTGGACGAGGTGCTGCAGTCGATCGGCATGACGGGATTCTCGATCGCAGTGACGACCAACCGCACCGAACAGATGCGTCAGGCGGCTGATAATCTCAACTCGCTCGAGAAGGCTGCTCCCGGATTGCGGCGCGGACTCTTGCTCAACAAGCGGTTCGGCGACTTCAACTTTCTCGCGGGGAGCAAGCAGGAGGAAGAATATCGCGGACTGATGCGCGCAGCGCGCACCGCGACCGTTATCGAATTTCCGGCGGTTGTGGGCAATTCCTGGAAGACGGCTGAGGACGCGCGGCTGAGCATGCCGGACGTCATCAAGGCCACCCCGGCATTCTTTGCAGAAAGGACGGGGCTCGATGCCATCACCGCAATGGCCTGCATCACCGAAATCGCGGTGTTCTATGAACTCACGAAGAAGGCCTTGGTTCGCGTGTTGCGATTTCCCAAGGTCGCGAAGGCATAGCGAAATCGATGTCCGTGTCCGACAAATTCTTGAGCAGCGACCAGCGCTCCAGCGTCAGATCACTTGGCGCGCGCGCAACCATTATCGACGGTTTCGAAAGTTGCCCCGCGCCGCAACGCTTCTTCCTGCTCGTGCACGAGCTGCCATCATCACGCGTGGCGAAATCGAACAAGGAATCGGCGTCGCCGATCTTCTTTACGATATCGCGCGTGTTTCACGTCGCTTTCGCGAGCGCGTCCGGAAATTTCAAAAGCGACTGAAAAAGTAAACGAAGCATTAGCGACATCTGAACCTAATAAAAGCATAATGGGTACTTTTAAAAGCATAGATGGTACTTTTATTGCGGCTTTAAGAAAGAGGTCGCATGAAAAGGATGTTGCCATGACCGAACAGAAGACGTTGCCCCCGACTGTCTACACGACAGAGCAGGTCGCTAACCTGCTGCAGGTTTCTCCCCCCACAGTGCGCAATTTGAGCGCTGAGGGCTTGCTCGACCCGTTGCCCGGACTTCGCACGCTCAGGTTCACGAAGGCCGCCGTGCAGAAATATCTCGAAACAGCAGGGGGCTCGAAATGACCAAGCGCCCTGCGTCCATCATCAAGCCGGGGGCTGCGGCAGCCGGTTCTTCAACTACGGCGCCACCGCCCAAGGTGGCGCCGCTATGCCCAAACCAAAAGGAAGCGCTGCCGCACTTTGAGACGCTGCACAGCTTCACGAATTTCGATCTGGTGAGGGACCAACACGGCGAATGCTATATCGGCTGGTTCGATCAAGAGCAGCGCAGCATGTGCCGCGTTCCGCTGCAGACCACAGACGTGAGCGTCGCACGGACGCAAATCCAAACTATCGACGACAGTGGGGTCAGCGCCAATCCGGATTTGAGCAATGATCCTGCCGCAGCACTGAAGCGTTACGCTCGACTGGCAGGGAAGCGCAATTGCGCCGCCATCGACGCCGCCGCAGATCGTCTCGCCGCCGCCTTGGCCGAGGTCAGCATGCGTCGCACCCGCACACGTCTTTACGGTATCAAAAAAGCCAAAAACCAATGAAAGCAACCTTCAGGCCGCATCAAGGTGTGCCAAATCGCGCTCCCAACATGGTCGCGCCGGAATCACGGCAGATCAAACGGCGTCGTGCGAAGCACGTTGATGCGCCGGCGCGGTACCTGAAAATCGATAAGTTCGGGAACTACCGTCTCGTCAGATGTTGCGTCCATGGATCGCTCTATATCCAATGGTTCGATTCCGCTAAACGGCAGACCTATCGGCTGACCTTGGGAACGGATGACTTGATCGCTGCCGCTGCGGAGGTGAAGCGCATCGCCGACAGTGGCGCGACAGGAAATCCGAGACTGCTGATCAGCGCTCCAATCACGGTCGCACAGATCCTTGAGCGCTATAGAACGCAAAATGCTGAGCGTCCGAGCGCGGAATTCAATCGTATTGCGATCGACAAGCACCTTGTTCCGATCGTGGGCGAAATCTCCGTGACCGACTGGCGCAAGGACAATTTTCGCATGCTTGAGACGAGCTTTAAGGAAAAAGGCTTGTCGCTTGGATATTTGAGCCGCGTTTGCGCCGTTCTGCGCGCAGCACTCAAGGATGCTGAGAACGACGAGGTGATCGTTCGCGCACCTAAAATCCCCGAAATCATGACCGAAGATGATCGCGATAACGCGCCGCTTAAGGGACGCGTGATGTCGATTGAAGAAGTTGCGCGCCTCGTCGATGAAGCGAGCGATCCGCATTTTCTGGAGTTTCTTGTCGCAGCCATCAACACTGGTGCCCGTCCGATCACTATTCTCGAGTGCGAGATCGCGCAAGTCGAATGGTCGGAGCGGCCGCTGTTTGATTTGAACCCGGCGGGGCGCAAGCAGAACAAGAAATATCGCCCCGCCATCATCGTGCCAGCGACCTGGGCCCCGTGGCTGAAGAACGCACAAGATCCACTGATCAAGTGTGACGGACAGCCTGTCAAATCGGTCAAGACCGCGATGCGGGGAGCTCGAAAACGCGCAGGATTGGAACCGGACACTAATGGTGTGCCGGTCACCGCCTATTCCATTCGTCACACGCTGGGCCGCTTTCTTGAAGCTCAAAACGTTCCGGTGATTCAACGAGAGATCTTGCTTGGGCATCAAAAGACATATGCAAAACGAATGACCGAACGTTATAGCCCGACTAATCGCCACAATCCAAAATATCTCGACCAGGCGACTGAGGCTATCGAAGCATTCGTCAACGAGATCAATGGTTACACTAAAAAATGGGACCTCCTGCGGCCGCACACATTGAAGGCTGAATACGTAGATGTCTAACCGGGCGATGTCGAGGGGGAAGGTGGCTGTTCATACGAAAGCAAGCCTGTCAGCGAAAACAGAAAAAAATTATGGTGACGTTTATGAGCGTCTCGGCAAGAGAGCGAGGGAGGATAACAAAGGAAAGCTTACCCCTAAGCTTCTTGTCGATTGGCTTATTAAAAAGCGTCACAAATGGAGCCCGAGCAGCTGGCGCCAGAACCGGTCTGCAGTCCGGTTCGGCTTTGAGGTGACCGCGAGAATGCGCCCGCAACAGCGCGAAGAAATCGACGCTGCGATGAAGTGCCTCGATGAGACGCCACCAGCGCCTAAAGACCCCGCGGCGAAGGAAATTCTCAAAACCTCGCAGCAGAAGAGCAAGCGAGTGAAAAGGAAAGACCACGAGATCATTCGGAACTTGGCGCTCTCAAGTTCCTCCCCGAATGCGCATGTTCTTGTGAACTTTATGGAAGCGACCCGCGTCGCCGGTCTGCGTGAAGTCGAATGGCGTTACGCCGAATTCAGGCATTGTCATGTCGACCCGTACCAATTCGAATTGGTCGTTCGAAACGCAAAATATGATGAGGTAAGGGCGCACGGTGAGGTACGGACATTGCGCTGGCTCTCACTGGACTCCGAAATCATTGAGGCGATCACGCAGACGATCGCGCACGCTAAAGGTTTCGAAGACGACGAGGCATATGAAAAGTGGCGGAAGACGCTCCAGGCCTTTCTACGACGATTGACGAAGCTCAAATTCAAGCTGCGCAAGAAGCGACCATCGCTCTACAGCTTTCGACATGAGGCGATTGCAGGATGGAAGGCACATTACGTCAGTGGTCACACCTCGCTTGAGGAAAAGCGGAACGGCCTTGCAATCGTCGCCGCGCTAGCCGGTCATGCGACTGATGAAACCGCGTCGGAGCATTACGGTCGCCCCAAGCGCGGCGAGAGTTCTGCGGGACGCCTTGTTCCCAGCCCGGATGCGGAAGAGGTTGCTCGTATTCGTCAGACGATGAAGCTCGGTCTGCAGCGCTTCAGGCAATCAAACCCGGCTCCCTAGGTTTCTAAAATCATCGGTCTTTTCACGCGACATTTGGAATCATAATCCTTGTGTCGGGGGTTCGAGTCCCTCCCTCGCTACCAGCCCGTGCAGGACGTGCGGTTCACCCGCCCTATCGTAAACGGCAGCCTTCATTGCTTCTCTTCCAGTTCTGTCTTGAGGACGTGAAGTGGCGGGTCCCGAGCCGAGGCTGACGCGGTCTCGGGGCGTCAGC
>JAEYVN010000606.1 GCA_023431725.1 Pseudomonadota bacterium | reverse complement strand
ATGCCTGCCTATTGGATCGCGCGGTCGAAGATCAATGATCCGGTCGAATACAAGAAATATACCGATCAGGTTCCGGGCATCATCAGCAAGTACGGCGGCAAGGTGCTGGCGCGCGGCGGCAAGTTTCAGATCATGGAAGGGCCGGACAAGTTTCACCGTTTCGTGGTGATCGAGTTTCCGACCTTCGAGCAGGGCGTCGCCTGTTTCCAGTCGAAGGAATATGACGATGCCGCCGCCTTCCGCCGCAATGGCGCGGGCGAGGTGGAAACCATCATGCTGGAAGCGGGCGAGTTTACGAAGTGAGGCAATTGTCATTGCCCGCGAAGGCGGGCAATCCGGTTTTGCTTTGTGCCTGAATGAAGACTGGATGCCCCGCCGTCGCGGGGCATGACAGTTCTAGATCCCCAGATAGAATTTCCGGATCAGGTCGTTGTTGTTCAGCTCGTCGGCCGACTTGCCGCTGAACGCGATCTTGCCGTGCACGATGACATAGCCGGAATCGGCGATGCGGATCGCCTGATTGAAGTTCTGTTCGGCCATCAGCACCGTGAGATTATACTGATCCTTCAGCTCGCGGATCGTGTCGATGGTGCGGCTGACCAGCACCGGAGCGAGGCCGACCGATGGCTCGTCGATCAAGAGGATCTTCGGCGCCAGCATGAGTGCACGGCCGAGCGCCAGCATCTGCTGCTCGCCGCCGCTCATCGAGCCGGCCAGCTGGCTCTTGCGTTCGGCGAGGCGCGGGAAGGCCGTGTAGCAGAAGTCGATGTTCTTCTTCAGGTCCTTGCGCGCGGTCTTGCGGAAGGCGCCGAGCAGGAGGTTTTCCTCGACCGTCAGGCGAGGAAACAGACGGCGGCCTTCCGGCACCAGCGCGATGCCGAGATCGACGATCTCCTCGGTGGTCTTGCCGATGAGGTTGTGCTTCTCGCCGTCGATTTCGGCGATGATCGAGCCTTCGCTCGGCCGGCACAGGCCCATCAGACACTTGATCAGCGTCGACTTGCCATTGCCGTTGGTGCCGAGCAGCACGACGGTCTTGCCGGAATCGATATCGAGCGACACGTCTTCCAGAACGCGTACCGCGCCATAGCCGGCGTTGATATTCTTGATGGTGAGGCTATTGGCCAAGATACGCCCTCTCAACCTCGGGATTGCTGAGAACGGCATCCGGATCGCCGTCGGCGATCTTCTTGCCGCTGACCAGCACCACCAGCCGCTGCGAGAAGCTCTTCACGGCGGTCATGATGTGCTCGATCAGTATGATGGTGATGCCGCGCTCGTTCAGGTTGATCAGCAGCGCGACGATGTCTTTCACCTCGGATTCAGAGAGGCCGGCCATCGCCTCGTCGGCGATCAGCAGCTTGGGTTCGGCCGCCATGGCGCGGGCGAGTTCGAGCTTGCGCATCTCGACCTGGGTCAGGTCCTTCGGCAGCTTCTTCGCCTTGTGCTCCAGCCCGACAAGGCCAAGCACCTCGTGGCAGCGATGCTCCAGCTCTTCGCGGGTATGCGGCACATCGCGCCGCAGCCGCACGGTGTAGAGCAGGGGCACGCGGATATTCTCGGCCACAGTCAGCGTGTGAAACGGCCGCGGCAACTGGAACGAGCGCGCGATGCCCAGATGCGTGCGCTCGTGCGGCGCAAGCCCGTTCATCGGCTGGCCGTCGAAGGTCACGGTGCCGGTCTCGTTGTGCAGCGTGCCGGACATGCAATTGACCAGCGTCGATTTGCCGGAGCCATTTGGACCGATCAGGCCAAGCCGTTCGCCCTGTTTGACTTCGAGGTTGACGCTGTCGAGCGCGACGAAACCGCCGAACCGCTTGCCGACATTCTCAGCGATGAGCAGGGGCGCTGTCATGACGTCTTCACCGCAACTTTACGCGCCTCTTCCGCGTCCGGTTTCGGGCGGCGGAAGTATTGATTGAACAGTCCGATCAGGCCGTTCGGCGCAATGATGACGAAGAACACCAGCAGCAGGCCGACGATGAGCAGGCTGACCGCCGAAGAGATGGTCACTGTCGCCAGTTGCTGCAACGTGCCGAGCAGCACGGCGCCGAGCAGCGGGCCGACCCAGCTGGTGGTGCCGCCGATCATCGGCATGGCGATGGCGTTCACCGCATAGGCGAGGCCGAAGGCCGACGAGGGCTCCAGATAGCCGATGTAATAGGGGAAGGGCGCACCGGCCATGCCCATGAAGGCGCCGCTGAGCGTGGTGGCCACCAGCTTCAGCTTCAGGGTCGGCACGCCGCAGGCCTCGGCCGCCTGTTCGTCGTCGCGGATGGTGGCGAAGCCGTAGCCGAGCCGCGAGCGCTCGATGGCGCGGGCCGCGGTCAGCGCGACCACCACCAGGACCAGCATCACCAGGAACAGATATTCGATGTAGTTGATGCCGAGCAGCGGCACCGTGGCCGGCCGGATCACGTAAGCGCCGCGCGAGCCGCCGACGAAGTCCCAGTTGACGATCAGCGTCTGCAGCACGACCGCAAGCGCCAGCGTGGCAATGGCGAAGAACACGCCGCGCAGCCGCAGCGTCAGATAGCCGGTGCCGAGGCCGACAAGGCCTGCGATCACGCCGCCGAGGATCACCAGGACCGGCATCGAGGGCGGCGTAATCGCGACGACGATATCGGCCAGACCTTCCGGCAGATTGCGCTTGGCGAAGGCCGGCAGCTTGGTCATCACCACGGTGGTATAGGCGCCGATGGCGAAGAACGCGGCCGAACCGAAGTTCACGTAGCCGCAGTAACCGCCGAGAATGTTCCAGGCCGTGGCCAGCACGATGAACTGCAGAACGACGTAACCTGCGAAGAACAGATAGTCGTTGCCCAGCAAACGCGCGCCGAGAAAGCCCGCGATGGCGATGGCGAGTGAGATGAGGAAAAATTGCCAGGTACGCATTATCGCCCCAGGAGTCCGGAGGGCCGTACGGCCAGCGTGATGAGGAGGAAGCCGAACGCGACCGCCGGAGCCCATGACGGGCCGTAGAAGGTCGAGGTGATGCTTTCGACGATGCCGAGCAGCATGGCGGCGATGATCATGCCGGGCAGACTGCCCATGCCGCCGAGCACGCAGATGGCGAACACGCGGCCGATATACTCACGGCCGACCGACGGCTCGACCGGCTGAATGATGATCAGCAGCGCGCCGGCAATGGCGGCGGTTGCGATCGAGATCGAGAAGGCGATGCGCTTGATGCGGATCGGATCGGCGGCCATCAGCGACAGCGCGAGCTGATCCTGTGCCACCGCCATGATCGCGCGGCCGGTGAAGGTCTTCGACAGGAACCATTGCAGGCCGACCATCAGCGCCATCGAGACGATGAATGGCACGACCATGCGCATCGGCAGATCGACAAAGCCAAAGCGCAAAGTGGAGTCGATGTACCCGGCCTGCACGTAGCGATAGTCGACGCCGAACACGAGGATCAGGATCACTTCGGTGACGAACAACAATCCGAAGAAGAAGGCGAGGCCGCGCAACGCCTCCTGTCCGCGCTTTTCGAAGGACAGGTAATAGACCTGATAGACCAGCGAGCCGAGATAATAGAAGAACGGCAGCACCAGAATGGAGGTCAGGATCGGATCGACGCCCAGTCTTTGATTGACGATATAGGCGATATACGACCCGAGAATGATGAAGGCCGGATGCGCGATATTGACGATATCGAGGATACCGAACGAAATCGAAATACCGACAGTGACGGCGGCGTAGAAGCCACCCAGCAAAATGCCGGCGATCAACGCATTGATCAAAAGCTCGACGGGTAATTCCATTCCGTAAGGCCCCGCTTAAAACTCGATACGAAGGCCGTTACGTCGGATGAGTGACGTCATGATCCTTCCCCGCTCGCGCTTGTTACATTGAGGCGGTCGTTTCGAGGCGCCGCCAGATGCGCTTGCATCGATTATTGCCGCAAGCTGTGAAGCTTGGCTAGTGGCTTTGATCCAGCTCAACGATTTTCTGGTGATGCGCCGGGCGCAGATTTTGCCCGGCGCGTACCATAATGTGGGTCCTGCGACAATCTGCCGAGTGCTCAACGATAAGGCACGACCGCGTCGCCGGACTTGAATGCCGGCGGATAAAGGATGGTGTAACGGGCCGGATCACGGAACTGATCGACGCCGTTTCCTTCGATGCCCTTGTATTGAACCATCAGCATGCGCGGCTCGGTCCATTCGCCGTTCTTGGCGAATTTGATGTCGCCCACGATGGTCGAGAAGGTGTTCGCATGCATGGTCTTGGCGAGCGCCTTCTGATCGAGCGACTTGGTCTTTTCGACCGCCTGGCCCACGATTTCCATCGCCGCATAGATGAAGGGCGGCACGTAATAGCCAAGCGGGTCGATGCCCTGTCCGGAGGCCTGCTGCTGATAACGCTTGATGAAATCCTGGATGCCCGGGAAGTTCATCTTGTCGGAGGGGACATAGGTTTCATAGCCAAGCGCATTGTTCAGGAGTGGGCCGAGCTGCGCCTTGATGGTCGCGAATTGCGGTCCCACGGCGCCGCCGCCCAACAATTTTGTCTTCAGCCCAACCTCGTTGAGGCTGCGATACAGGCCCACGCTGTCGATCGGGTAGGAGGCAATGAACACCGCCTCGGGATTGGCTGCCTGGATGGCCCGCGCGATCGGTGCAAAATCCACCGTGCTCGGCGGATAGGACCGGTCATAGACGATCTTGAGGCCCATCTTCTTGGCGATGTCGCGCGCCCCATCCGAGATGACTTTGCCGAATTCTGCATCGGCGCCGACGATTGCGACCGTCTTGGGTGCCGGGTTCAGCGTCTTCAGTACCTCGAAAAAGGCGTTCGGGATGGCATGGCCGGATTCAACGCCGTTCGGCATGATCTGGAAATATTGATCATAATCGAACTGCTTGTTCACGCCGACGCCGAACAAGCTCATCATCGTCTTGCCCTTCTGCATGACGACGGGCATGGCCGGCGCGATCAGGTTGGTGCCATAGGGCGAGACCACGAGATCGACTTTGTCGAGATCGATCAGCTTGGTGTAGAGGCTCGGCACGGTCGCCGGATTGCTCTGGTCGTCGTAGCTGATGATCTGAACCGGACGGCCGAGCAGGCCACCCTTCTTGTTCACGTCATCGGCCCACATCTGTATGGCCAGCAGTGCGGCCTTGCCGTTGGCGGCGAGGCCGCCGGTCAGTGCCATGCTGAGGCCGATCTTGATCGGATCGGCCGCCATGGCAGATCCTCCCGCAACCATGGCGACGACAAATGCCAGCGTGAATTTCAGCTGGCGGAAGAGCGTAGTCATTATGGACATGATGTCCTCCCTGAATCGCCGTGTTGATCCGGCGTTGTTTAACTGGAAAGGCGTTCGGTGATGATGGCGTCGTAAGCCTCGGAATTGAGGATATGCGGATAATGGCCGCCTTTCGGCAGCGTACGGATATGTGCGCCCGGATAGCGATCGCGAACATCCTGACGTGATTGCGGCGGGATGATCGGATCATCCTCGCAATCGATGATGGTGATGCTCTGGGCGGCAAGCGGCAGCGGCGGACACAGCGTGGCTTGCGCAACGCCGACGAAACGCGCCTTCAGGTTTTCTGCGCTCTGGCGGCCCGAGAGCATGTCGAGCTGGATTGCTTTCAGTTCGCTGTCCGGCGCCTGCTGCACACGCTGCAGCCAGAACGCTTGCAGTTCGGCCGGCGGGGTGTCGGCGATCCATTGCGGATCGAACAGCGGATTGGAAAACAATTCATTCGGCGTGACGAAGGCGTTGCCAAGAAAAAGATGCGCGACGCGATCCGCGTGACGCAATCCAAAGAATTGCGCCCAATAGCCGCCGAAGGATGAGCCGAGCACGCTCGCACGATCCAGCTTCAGATGATCCATCAGACCGGCGAGGCCATCGGCAAGACGGCTCGGATCAGGCTCGGCGGGATAGCTGACCGAGATGAGACGATACTTGTCGCCCAGCGTGCGGATCTGCTTGAAGAACATCTCGCAGGTGCCGACCGAGCCGGGCAGCATGATCAACACCGGGCCTTTCGCACCCGTGTCGAGATAGGGCCAGGTTTCATGCGCATTTGCAACGCCCGCAACCGAGGCGGTTGCGAGCGACGCGGCCATATCCCACGGTCTGCTGGCTGATTTCGCAGCGAGTCCGGCTGATGACATGCTGTGATCCGCCATGCGTGCGGCGGTCTGTTACTTCTTTTCCGGCCAGACGCCGGCGTCTTCGAGTTCCTTCATCGACTCGTCGGTGAATTCCGCACGCGGGCCGTCGCCGCCGATGACGAACATCAGGATCGATTCCTCGTTCGGGTCGCCCTTGGTCACATTCTCGAAACGGCGTGCGCAGCCGGCGGGGAAGGACACGACATCGAACGGGTTGGCATCGACGTAGTCGACCTCGCCCTTTTCGTTGATCCACGAGCAGCGCCATGTCCCGGTCATCGGAATGAAGGTCTCGTTGGTGTCGTGATTATGCATCATCGGCCCTTTGCCGGGCTTGGCGCGGCAATAACCGAGGT
>JAEYVN010000604.1 GCA_023431725.1 Pseudomonadota bacterium | reverse complement strand
GAGATCGGCGCGGTGGAGATGCGCGCGATGACGTTGCCACGCACCAGCACATGGGACGGCGCCGACAGCGTGGCGCTTCTGCCGTCGAAGATGCGCACGTTCTGAAGGAGTGTCACCGGACCATCGGTCGATGTTGCGACAGACGCTGCGGGAGACGATGTGGGAGGCGTGGCGGGGCTCTGCGCGAGGCTTGTCTGGAACGAGCCGATGAACACCGCCATCGCGACAAGTTGCATCATCCGGACATGGCGCATGCAAGAGTCTCCCGAATTCGCGTCAGGACCTTTTGTATTTTCGGCACGTCAATCGACACGCCAGACTAACAGCGAACCGAATGGCCTGACGGTACAAAAAAAGCGGTGAGGATCGTCTGATCCTCACCGCCGGTAACGTCCTGCTGGTCCACCGGGCGGTGGTCAGCATATGACCATCAATCCTCGAAATAGCTGATCTTGCCGTCCGGACCCTTCTTCCACGTGTAGAGCACGTAGCGGTCCTTCTTCTTGCCCTGGACGAGATAGCCGTCGTTGGACACGTCGCCCTTCTTGTCGAACGACAATTCGCCGAGCACGGTCTTGAACGGCTTGCCTTCGGAGATCACGGCCGCGACCTTCTTCGGATCGAGCGTCTTGGCCTGTTCGGCGGCCTGCTTGATGATCTGCAGCGCCGCGTAGCTGTAGAGCGTGTAGGCCTGCGGTTCGAAGCCCTTCTTGCGGAAGACGCCGACGATGTCCTTGTTGGCCGGGTTGGTGCGCGGATCGGGCGAGAAGGTCATCAAGGTGCCTTCGGCGCCGGGGCCGGCAATGGTGGCGAATTCGTCATCGGTGATGCCGTCGCCGCCCATCAGCGGCGCCTTCACGCCCTGGTCGCGCATCTGGCGCACGATCAGGCCGCCGGTGTCATGCAGGCCGCCCCAATAGAGCAGGTCGATATTGGCGGCCTTCAGCTTGGAGACGAGCGCGGTGAAGTCCTTGTCGTCCTTGTTGACGCCCTCATAGAGAACTTCCTTCACGCCGCCCTTGTTCATCGCCTTGCGGGTTTCGTCGGCGAGGCCCTGACCATAGGTGGTCTTGTCGTGGACCACGGCCACGCGCTTGCCCTTGAACTTGTTGGCGATGATGTTGCCGGCGGCGCCACCCTGCTGGTCGTCGCGGCCGCAGACGCGGAAGATGTTCCACATCTTGCGGTCGGTGATGCGCGGATTGGTGGAGGCCGGCGTGATCGCGAGAATGCCGTTCTCCTGATAGACCTCCGAGGCGGGCATGGTGACGCCCGAGTTGAAGTGTCCGATCACGAACTTCACGCCGTCGGCGACGAACTTGTTGGCGACCGAGACGCCTTCCTTCGGATCGCCGCGATCGTCACCGACGTACAGCTGGATCTTCTGGCCGTTGATGCCGCCGGCCGCATTGATGTCGGCGACGGCCTGTTCAACACCGTTCTTCAATTGCAGACCGAAGGCGGCGCTGCCGCCGGTGATCGGCCCGGCAACGCCGACCTTGATTTGCGCATGCGCAGAACCCGTCGCGGCTACGGCTAGGCCGAGCGCAAGACCGAGTATCGTGGTCCGTTTCATTCAAAACTCCCCTCGGATGGCGTGGCAGGTTTGGCCTGAAGACATCAGCGGCGCCCGCCGTCGGACGGCGAGTCTAGCGCCAAAGCGGGGACAAGGTCATCCGGATTTGAGCGGTGCGGCATTTCGTACAGACAATTTTGCGGGCATGGGTGTCTGCAGGGGATCAACGGTTTCCGGCCTGGGCCGATGTTTCACCGCATGTGAATCGATCGCGTTTTCGCATCGTCAGACTGGCTTGGCGAAGCTGACATTCAGCGGGACCGGGCCCAGTTCAGCGATCCGACCCGCTGGTAGAGCCAGCCATATTGCCGGCTCATCTGACCGGCGCGGGTCACGCGATACCCCCACAGCCCGAACAGCAGGCAGATCGCGGCATCGACACCGTAGTAATACGGCGTCAGCAGGGTGTTGCCGGCCAGCGCGAAGTGGAGGAAGCGGACAGCAGCGCCAAGGGCCAGCGCCGCGAACAGCACCAGCCAGACCGAGCGCCAGTTCAGCGCCAGGGCGCGGCCGGACAGGAAGGCGGCGCCGCCGCCGAGAATGATCGTGATGATGATGAAGGCGATCCAGTTGCCGTTTTCGAAAAACAGCGCGCCGATGGCCTTGAGAAGAATGAAGACCGGGATCAGCAGAACGTCCATCTAGCTCGCCTCCCTCCGTCCGCCTTCGAGATAGGCGGCGCGGATTTCCGGCTTGTCGAGCAGCTCACGGCCGGTACCGGACAACGTGATCTCGCCATTGACCATGACGTAGCCGCGATGCGCGAGCCGCAGCGCATGGAAGGCGTTTTGTTCAACGAGCAGCACGGTGAGTCCGGTGCGCCTGTTGAGATCGGCGACGGCATCGAAAATGTGCCTGGCCACCAGTGGCGCAAGGCCGAGCGAGGGCTCATCGAGCAGCAGCAGGCGCGGACGCGACATCAGCGCGCGCGCGATCGCCAGCATCTGCTGTTCGCCGCCCGACAATGTGCCGCCGCGCTGATAGATGCGCTCCTTGATGCGCGGGAACAGCACGAAGATGCGTTCGAGGTCTTCGGCAAAATGCGCCGAGCCGATCACCGCGGCGCCCATCTGCAGATTTTCCATCACCGTCATGCGCGAGAAGATGCGCCGGCCTTCCGGCGATTGCGCGATCGACAGGCGCGCGATCTCATGCGTCGGCATCTGCGTGATGTCCTGGCCGTCGTAGATGATCTGGCCATCGGCGGCACGCGGATTGCCGAAGATGGTCATCATCAGCGTCGACTTGCCGGCACCATTGGCGCCGATCAGCGTCACGATCTCACCTGCATGGACGTGCAGATCGACGCCGCGCAGGGCGGTGATGTTGCCATACATCGTCGTGACATTGCGGATGGCGAGGAGGGGAGTGGGGGCGGTGTTGCTCATGATGCACTCCGCACGCCAAACAGATCCCGTTCGTCGCCGCGAAAGCGGGGACCCAGAGCCACATTAAAAAATGTGTCTGTTGAAGACTGGGTC
>JAEYVN010000603.1 GCA_023431725.1 Pseudomonadota bacterium | reverse complement strand
AATTCGAGCAATAGGAAATCAGCTTGGCTACGCCGAAGATCAGCTGGCTGGTATTGGCCTTCTGCTTGACGATGCCGTTGACGGTGATTTCCATCTCCAGATTGTCTGGATCGGCAATTTCATCCGCCGTCACGAAATACGGACCGACAACCGAAAAACGATCGAGCGACTTGCGCAGCGAACGTTCCTCGGGACCGCGAATGGTCATGTCGAGGCCGATGGCATAACCGGCGATATACTTCAGCGCACCCTCTTCCGGCACATCGAAGCATTCTTCTCCGATGATCGCCGACAATTCGACCTCATGGTCGGTCCGGCGGACCTTCTCGACCACGGCAACCGGCTCGGACGGCCCCGACAACGACGAGTTTGATTTCAGGAAGACGCCGTAGTGATCGATGGTCTTGATGGTCTTGCCGAAGTTGATCTGCGCATCGGCGTTCGCTTCATCGATATGCGCGTGATAATTCACCGGCGCACCGATCACCTTCGAGGGATTGGGCACCGGATTGAGCAGCTTCACCGAACCGATCGGCACACCCTGCACGCGATCGGCTGCGGCTTCCATCTCTCCGCGCAGCGTCGGCAGGGCAGCGATCAGCGGATCATGGAGGGGGTACGGCCAACGGACAGCCGGAAGCTTTTCCAGAACCGACGACACGTCATGAACGAGATCGCCCCGGACAACGCCGAGGCGATCGTTATCGTACCGACAAAAGCGCATACACTCTCTCTCCGCTGATCTTGCTGGACCGCGGCGAGTTGCGAGGCTGCGGTCAGTTAGCTTTGGCGCCGGTCTTTTTCACCACATCGGCCCATTTGTCGATATCCTTGCGGAGATATGTGTCGAATTCCTTGGGCGACATCGCCATCGGCACGGCGCCCTGCTTGGCCCAGGCTTCTTTCACATCGGCGCGGTTCACGATCTTGGCGATCTCGGCATTCAGCTTGTCGACAACGGGCTGCGGCGTCTTGGCCGGCGCCATCACGCCGAGCCAGATGGTCGCCTCGTAACCAGGAACACCCGATTCCGCGACCGTCGGAATGTCAGGGGTCAATTCCGAACGCTTCAAACCGGTCGTGGCCAGCGGCTTCACGGTGCCGGCCTTGGCATTGGTCGACATCGTCGTCACGGCATCGAACATCATCTGGACGTGACCGCCGATGATGCTGTTGCGCGCTTCACCCGACGCCTTGTGCGGCACGTGCACGACATCCGTGCCGCTCATCGCTTTGAACAATTCGCCCGCCATGTGATACGGCGTGCCCGGCCCGGATGATGCGTAGTTGAGAGCGCCCGGCTTGGACTTCGCCAGTTCGACGAACTCCTTCACGTTTTTCACCGGCACCGAAGGATGCACGACCATCATCTGGTCGGAGTAATTGATCGGCGCGATGCCGACGAAGTCCGTCATCAGCTTGAAGGGCTTGTTCGGCGTCAATGTCTCGTTGACGGTATGGGTGTTCGACATCAACAGCAGCGTGTAGCCATCGGGATCGGATTTCGCGACCGCGTCGGTGCCGATGATCGAGCCTGCACCGGGACGATTTTCGATGACGAAAGGCTGCTTCAGCGTTTCACCAAGATGCTGCGCCAGAATGCGCGCATAGACGTCGGCCGGTCCGCCGGCCCCGAATGGCACAATGATCTTTACCGGCCGCGTCGGATAATCCTGCGCCTGCAGCGCAGATACGGATGCACTCAACAGCAGGCCCGCCAGCGCAAGACCGAGTTTTGACCGGATCGTCATCGTTGGTTGTCTCCCTAAACCATTTTGCTTATTGGTCCGGTGATAGAACACCTCACAGGTCGCGGCAATTCCAAGATCAATCGCCGCGTTGCATTTTCACATCGTCGGACATTCAATCGATCAAGATGACGTCGGGATGCGACTGCCCGTCGAAAAGGCGTTCGACCTCCGTGCGCCGATGTTCCAGCGCGACACGCTGATTGATGTAGCCCTTGTCAGTGATTTCGTTGGCATCAATGGAGGGCATATCGGGCAACAGCAGCAAACGCGCGACGCGCATGGTGGCGCCAGTGTTGACCTCATTCCATTTGGCAAACGCCTGTCGTAAATGCAAGTGCACTTTCGGATGCCGCGCATAGGACGCAAGATCGGCCTCCTCGCCGGTCACCTGCTTGCAGCCCGACAGATTGAGCCATGCGACAAGCCCGACGCAATCCCTGCCCTCACCGGTCACGATCGCGTCCAGGATGACCGGCGATGCGGCCGCCTGTGTGCCCACACGCAAAGCGCCGACAGCAACCCATGTTCCGTTCAGCAGCTTGAAGTCTTCTGCCGTCCGCCCGTCAAACACGAGGCCCGCATGCGGATCTGCCTCATCAGCAAAACGAACGGCATCACCGGGCCGATAGAAGCCCTCCTCGTCGAACATCTCCTGCGTCAGGTCGGGCCTGCGCCAGTAACCTGGTGTGATGTTCGGGCCGCGCACGCGCAGTTCGAGTTTTCTGCCGGCCGGCACGAGTTTCAAATCCACACCAGGCATCGGCAGCCCAATGACGCCGGCGCGCTCGATCAGCATATGCGCCGAGGTTGCCAGCGGTGA
>JAEYVN010000593.1 GCA_023431725.1 Pseudomonadota bacterium | reverse complement strand
GCGTTAGTGTCGCTGCGGCGCGTAGCTCGTCAGGGGGCCAGCCGGAGCGAAGGGAGCGGTCTCCAGATAGCGCGGCACCACCAGCCGTTTGCCGGGCTCGAACGACGTGTTGGCGCCCACATTGTTGAGCTGCGCCACCGACCAGACCGGGACATTGTAGCGTTGTGCGACCGTGCGTACGGTATCGCCCGGCTCGGTCTGGATCGCGATGCCGGAATCCCAGAGTTCGATCTTCTCACCGCGCGGCATGACATAGCGGATCGGCACCGTCGGGCCTTCCAGCACTGGCGGCATGGTCGCGATCTGCACCACCTTGGCGATAATCTGCTCCTGCAGGCCTCGGATCTTGACCATGTGGACGTGCAGCACTTCCCAGTAATTGCGCAGGTCGACCGTCATGAAATGACCACGAAAATCCTCGGACGCGCGGACATAGCCGCCGCCGAAGAAATTGGTCGACTGATACATGTTGATGAAGCGGTCAACGTTGTTGGGCACGCTGGAGGCCTTGCGGCTCGGATCGAAAGCGACGATCAGGCTCACCGGCACGCCGGCGCTCTTCAGCTTCCATGCGAAGCGCAGCGCCGCATCACCGCCTGCCGAGTGGCCCATCGCCATGATCGGTTGCGGGCTCTTCTTGTAGCGCGAGATCGCTTCTTCGGCCGGCCCATACCAATTCAGGTGATTGTAGGTCTCGGCCTCGATGACCCCGCTCGATCTGAGCTTGTCCGACAGATAATCCATTTCGTCGGAAGCAAAGCGTCCGCCCATGCCACGGAACACATAGGCCTTGCCCATCGCATTCGGGGCGGCCTTTTTTGCCGCCAATTCGCCGGTCGGCGAGAGAAAGCCTTCAAAGACTGACAGCGACCCGCAACCGGACAGACTGACGGCGACCATGGCGACGGTCGCAAAGCGCAGCAAGTTGAACATGCGTTATCGGCCCCTGCTCATCTCACCGCGCCGGTTCGATCCCTGGACGGGAGATGCACGCCATCAGCGTTGACGCGATCAAATGCGGATTTCGTTAAAAATTTCCGAAGATTTTAGAAAATTACCTCCAACCCATTGATTTATGACGGTTTTCCGATCAGCTGCAAAAGGCAGGAACGTACTTACCTCCGCCCTGGACCATGAAGAATCACGAGAATGTCAGCCGCGACGGCCATCGCCATTAATTAGCGGTTGACCGGATAGGCCACCTGCCCTAACGCCCCGCTTTCGCCCCTTCAGAGACCGTCGATGACTGCCGCGCCGCGTATTTCCTTTGTTTCTCTCGGCTGCCCGAAGGCGCTGGTCGATTCCGAACGGATCATCACGCGCCTGCGCGCGGAGGGTTACGAGCTTGCCCGTGGCCATGCCGGCTCGGACGTGACCATCGTCAACACCTGCGGGTTCCTCGACAGCGCCCAGGCGGAGTCGCTCGCCGCCATCGGCGAAGCGATGAAGGAGAACGGCAAGGTGATCGTCACCGGCTGCATGGGCGCCGAGCCGGAAAAGATCACGTCGCAATATCCGAACGTGCTCGCCGTCACCGGCCCGCAGCAATATGAGAGCGTCATGGACGCCGTGCACCGCGCCCTGCCGCCGGTGCATGAGCCGTTCGTCGATCTCGTGCCGCCGCAGGGCCTCAAGCTCACGCCGCGCCACTACGCCTATCTGAAGATTTCTGAAGGCTGCAACAACCGCTGCTCCTTCTGCATCATCCCCAAGCTGCGTGGCGATCTCGTCTCACGCCCCGCCGGCGATGTGCTGCGCGAAGCCGAAAAGCTCGTCGCCGCCGGCGTGAAGGAATTGCTGGTGATCTCGCAGGATACCTCGGCCTATGGCGTCGATGTGAAATACGCGCCGAGCCAGTGGAAGGATCGCGAGGTCCAGACCAAGTTCATTTCACTCTCCCGCGAACTCGGTGAACTCGGCGTCTGGGTGCGCCTGCATTACGTTTACCCCTATCCGCATGTCGACGAGGTCATCCCGCTGATGGCCGAGGGAAAAGTGCTGCCCTATCTCGACATCCCGTTCCAGCACGCAAGCCCGGATGTGCTCAAGCGCATGAAGCGCCCAGGCGCGCAGCAGAAGACGCTCGACCGCATCAAGCAATGGCGCGAGATCTGCCCGAGCTTGACATTGCGCTCGACCTTCATCGTCTGTTTCCCCGGCGAGACCGAAGCGGATTTCGAATTCCTGCTCGACTGGATTGATGAAGCTGAAATCGATCGTGCCGGCTGCTTCAGGTTCGAGCCGGTGGAAGGCGCTGTCGCCAACGAACTCGACGGCGCTGTGCCGCAAGAGGTCAAGGACGAGCGCTGGCACCGCTTCATGCAGAAGCAGCAGAAAATCTCGGCCCGCCGGCAGAAGAAGAAGGTCGGTTCGCGCCAGCAGGTGCTGATCGACGAACTGACCCCGACCGGCGGCAAGGGCCGCAGCAAGGCCGATGCACCCGAGATCGACGGCACCGTGCATATCGTCAGCCGCCGACCATTGCGCGTCGGCGAATTCGCCAATGTGAAGATCGATCGCGCCGACGACTACGATCTCTACGGGACGGTGGTGGGATTTTAGCTGCCGCGTTTCGCAAACGCCTCGATAAAATCCGTCAGCGCCATAACCGAAAGCCCGATATCGTTTTCGCTCGCGAACTCCGCCGGGTTGTGACTGATACCGCCGCGGCAACGCACGAACAGCATCGCCGTCGGGCAAAAGCTCGCCATCACCTGCGCGTCATGGCCGGCGCCGGAGGCAATGCGCATCGGCCTGTAACCAAACGCACCAATCACGTCCTCAAGCATGTCCTGCATCGCCGGCGTGCACGCGGTGGTCTGCGTTTCATAAAACGACTCGAAGGTAACTTCCAGCTTGCGGCGCGTGGCCATGCGCTGTGCATCTACCTTGACGCGATCAATCGCTGCCTTGCGTTTCGCATCGTTCGCGGAACGAAATTCAAGCGAGAAACCGACACGGCCCGGAATGACATTTGTCGCGCCGGGCGACGCCTCAATACGGCCGACCGTCGCAACCATGCCGTCGGCTTCGTTTTCAAGCGCCGTCCGCTCGATCGCGAGCATGAGTTCGGCAGCACCTGCCAAGGCATCGTGGCGCATCCGCATCGGCACCGTTCCGGCATGTCCGGCTGCGCCGAGCACAACCACCCGCATGCGGGTCTGACCGATGATGCCGGTCACGATACCGAGCGGCAGATTCTCGGCCTCAAGCACAGGCCCCTGCTCGATATGCACTTCGAGAAAACCGACAACATCCGCCGGATCATAGGCGGCAGCGGCGATGTCCTCGATGTGCTTGCCGTAGGCTGCGATCGCATCGGCCAGCGTGACACCGTTGCGGTCATGATCGGACAGGTTCGTGCGGTCGAACTTGCCGACGCAGGCCAACGATGATGACAGCGTCGAGCGAAAGCGCGATCCTTCCTCGTCGCCAAAAGCCAGCACATCGATGCCGAACGGCAGTTCGACCCCGCGCGCGGCAATTTCCCTGACGGCCAGAATGCCGGCGACGACACCGAGCGGTCCGTCGTATTTGCCGGCATCGATGACGGTGTCGATATGCGAGCCGATCAGGAAACGCTTCTTCAATTCGGGCCGCCAGTGACCGCGTACCGTGCCGAGCGCGTCCTCGGTCACCGTCATGCCCGCCTCTTTCATCCACGACGCAACGAGGTCGGCGGCACGGC
>JAEYVN010000464.1 GCA_023431725.1 Pseudomonadota bacterium | reverse complement strand
GGATCATTGGCGAGCGCGCGCGCGATCGCGGTGCGCTGCTGCATGCCGCCGGACAACTGCTTGGGATAATGCCGCGCGAAGCTCTGCAAGCCGACGCGCTCCAGCCATTGCGCGACGATGGTGTTGCGCTCACCCGCCGGCACACCCTTCTCGCGCAGGCCGAAGCCGACATTCTCGGCAATCGTCAGCCATGGAAACAAGGTGTAGGACTGAAACACCATGCCGCGATCCGGCCCCGGCCGCGTGACCGGCTTGCCATCGAGCAGGATCTTGCCGGTCGTCGGCGTATCGAGACCGGCAACCAGACGCAGCAAGGTGGACTTGCCGCAGCCCGACGGTCCGAGGATCGTCACGAAGTCATTGTCGGCAATATCGAGATTGGTCGGCTCGAGCGCGCGCGTCGGCGTGCCGCCATGCACCGCCGGGAAAACCCGCGTGACGTTTTCGATGTGGAGCTTGCTCATATCTTGCTCCACGGGAAGAGCCGGCGATTGGCTGCCTTGAACAGGAAGTCCGAGACGAGGCCGATGATGCCGATGACGATGATGCCGAAGATGATCTGGCCGGTCGCGAGCAACGCCTGACTGTCGATGATCATGTGGCCGATGCCGGAGGACGAGCCGATCAGTTCGGCGACGATCACATAGGTCCAGGCCCAGCCGAGCACGAGACGCAGGATTTCCGCAATGTCCGGCGCCGCCGACGGAATCAACACGCGCGCGAGGATACCCCGATCACGCGCGCCGAGCGTCAGCGCCGCCTCGACGAGATCGCGCCGCACGCTGGCGACGCTGCCCGCCACCATGAGGATGATCTGGAACACGGCGCCAATGAAGATGACGAGCAGCTTCTGCATTTCGCCGATGCCCGCCCACAGGATCAGCAGCGGAATGAATGCCGAGGCCGGCAGATAGCGCGCAAACGACACGAACGGTTCGAGGAACGCTTCGATCGGCTTGTAGGCGCCCATGAGGATGCCGAGCGGCACGGCGATCAGCGACGCAAGGATAAAGCCGCCCACCACGCGCCAGATCGTCATCCCGATATCGAAGGAGAAATTATGCTTGGTCAGCAGCAGCCAGCCGTCCTCCATCATCGTCAGCGGATCGGCGAGGAAGGTTTTCGACACATAGCCGCCGAAGGTGGCGAAGGCCCATGCCGCCACGAACAGGACAAAGAACGATATGCCCAGCAGGACGCGGGCCGTATTCGATATGGGTGCGAGGGGTCTCATGTGCGTTCTTCCCTCTCCCCGTCCTTACGGGGAGAGGGTGCCGAGTGAGCGTTAAGCGAACGAGGCGGGTGAGGGGCAAAAGGCGAAATGCCCCTCACCCGGCTCGCATCTCGTTAAACTCGATGCGCGCCACCCTCTCCCCGCTAAAGCGGGGAGAGGGAAGACAAGTCACTGCACGAAGCGCGGATCGGCGAGTTTCGTCAGATCGGGAATCTGCTTGATCACGCCAATCTCCAGCAGCAGATCGGCGGCTTCCTTGGAGAAGGCCGCGTGTTCGCCAGCGAAGAATTTCTTGTTCGCTTCCTGATCCTGCCAGCGCAGATATTTCGCCGAGTTGCCGAACTGCTCGCCGGACTGCTTCACGTCGGCGCCCATGATCTCATAGGCTTTCTTTTCGTCCTTCTTGATCATCTCGAGCGCTTCGAAATAGCTCTTGGTGAGCGCCTTCACCGCCGCTTCGTTGTCGGCGATGAACTTCGGCGTGCAGCCGAAAGTGTCCATCACCATTGGATAGTCGAGCGTGGTGGCGATGATCTTGCCGGCCTCCGGCTTGGCGCGCACCGCCGAGAGATAGGGCTCGTAGGTCATGGCAACATCGTTCTGTCCGGCGATGAAAGCCTGCGCGGCCGGACCGGGCTCCATGTTCACGACCTTGACGTCCTTCACGCTCAGGCCGTTCTTCTTCAGGAACCAGGCCAGCGTGAAATAGGGCGCCGTGCCCGGCGCCGAGGCCGCAACCTGCTTGCCCTTGATATCGGCGATCGACTTGACGTCGTTGCGCACCGCCATGCCGTCGGCGCCATAGGACTTGTCGAGCTGGAACAGCTGCGTGGTGGCGACGCCGTTGGCGTTCCATACCACCCAGGTCTCCACCGTGGTCGCGGCGCACTGCACGTCGCCCGAAGCGATGGCCAGGTGGCGGCTGGCTTGCGGGATCTTCTTGATCGTCACATCGAGACCGTTCTTGGCGAAAATCCCGGCTTCCTTGGCCAAGGTCAGCGGCGCAAAGCCGGTCCAGCCGGAAATGCCGATATTGACCTTGGTTTGCGCGGCTGCCGGAGTGGCGAGCAACGCGATGCCCGCGACCGCCAGAATTGCCTTCATCTTCATAAGGAACCCCTCAGGTTGAAACAGCCGGTTGCCGGCTTTACGGCCATCGCACCACGCCGCCAAGCCGAGAGTCAATTATGCAAAAAACAGCATCCGAACGAATGGACCGGCCTGAGATGCGGGCCGGGCGGCATTGTCTGACGCGACCTTATCCCGGATAGTGCCGCCACCGGCCGTAAAGGCATCAGTCGATGCCAACGAAATAGCCAGAAAAAGGACGCCGGACCGTCAACGCCAGGGACATGCCGAGGGCTTGCGATGAGTGACCGCCGACTGAACCCCATCTCCGATGCCGAGCTGAACCGCCGCTGGACCGCCATCCGCGCCGGCATGAAGGACCGTGGTCTCGACGCCCTGGTCATGCAGAACAACAATGACTGGCTGGGCGGCTACGTGAAATGGTTCACCGATTACCCGGCCTATAACGGCTATCCCCGCACGGTGATCTTCCATGCCGACGACCTGATGACCGTCGTCGATATGGGCCCGGCCGGCGCACGCCGCGACCTCGGCGGCCGCAACACGATGCAGCGCGGTGTCGGCGACCTGATCTGCACGCCGGCCTTCACATCGGTCGCCTATACCGACGGCTATCAGGGGGACCTTACGCTCGCCGAGCTGAAGCGGCGCGGCTACAAGCGCATCGGCATGCTGGGCGCCGGCGCGATGCCCTATCGCTTCGTCACCCAGATCGAGACCGGCCTGGCCGGCAAGACGCAGATCGACGACGCCACCGAATGGGTGGATGCGATCAAGGCGATCAAGAGCGACGAGGAAAAGGCGCTCGTGCGCCAGTGCGCCGAGATGCAGGATGAAATCTTCGCCCGCGTATCGCAGAAGATCAGACCCGGCATGCGCGACAACGACGTTACCGCGCTGGCGCAATATGAAGGACGGTTGCTGGGCAGCGAACAGGGATTGTTCCTCGGCTCATCGGCGCCGCTCGGACAAGCATCCAATTTCGTCGACCGCTACATGCAGGGCCGCGTCCTGCAGGAAGGCGACCATTTCTCGCTACTGATCGAAAATGCCGGACCCGGCGGCATGTACACCGAAATCGGCCGCACCATGGTGCTCGGCA
>JAEYVN010000419.1 GCA_023431725.1 Pseudomonadota bacterium | reverse complement strand
TACGCAGCACATACCGACATGGACGGCAGCAACCCGGGCCGCGACTACATCCGCGTCGCCATGGTGCATGACAACGCAACAACCGCCGAGGCGCTGCATCGTCTCGTCAATGTCCTCGGGTGAGGCGCAGCATGCCCGCATTCATTGATCGCAGCCTCGAAAGCCTCGATTTCCTCTCGGATGATTTCCCTGGTGCGATCCCGCGCAGCATTGGTGAACTGATCGGCCTCGCGCTGATTCTGATGTCCATGATGCTGACGCTCGCGCTGGTCACCTGGTCGGTGCAGGATCCGAGTCTCAGCCACGCCACCGATGCGCCGGTGCGCAATCTGCTCGGACGACCGGGTGCGATCTTCGCCGATCTGTCGGTTCAGCTGTTCGGTCTTGCATCCATCGTGCTGGTGCTGCCGGTTGCCGTGTGGGGTTGGCGGATGCTGACGCACCGGCCGATCGACCGCAAATGGATGCGGTCGGCCTTCTGGCTCGGCGGCCTTTTGCTCGCGGCGGGTTTTGCATCATGCCTGCCGCGCAGTGTCGGCTGGTCTTTGCCGGCCGGCATGGGCGGCGTCATCGGCGATGCGCTGATCAAGATTCCGGGTTTCGTGCTCGGCAATCCGCTCGCGGGCACCAGTCGGCTTGTCATTGCAACGATTTTCATCCTTGCGGCGCTGGCGATGCTGGTGATCGCCAGCGGCATTGGAATGCGTCAGGGCGACCTTGCCGAGGACCTGCACCGTGAAGCCGAGCAGATGGAAGAGGACGATGAGCGCACATCGATCTCGATCGGCTGGCTGGTCCATACGCTGCTGAGCGCGAAGGCCCGGATGATGCTCCTGCTGCGCAAGCAGCTGGCCGGCGATGATGAGGATGATGCGCCGGTGCGGGCGAAGCCGGCCTCGCGTGCCGAGCCGCGGATGCGTCGTCCTGAGCCCGAACCGGTCGATGCCGACGAGAGCGACGATGAGTCGGCCTATGAGGACGAGGACGAAGAAGAGGAATACGAGGAGCCGGTCCCTGCGCCGAAAAAGTCGCGCGTGCAGGTGCAGCAGCCCAAGACACGGAAGGGCGGCTTCACGCTTCCCGCGCTGAACCTGCTCGCGGCGCCAAAGGCCAGCGATCGCACCAATCTCAGCACGGAGGAGATCGAGGAGCGCGCCGAGGCACTGGAAAGCGTGCTGGAAGATTTCGGCGTGAAGGGCGAGATCATCAATGCGCGTCCCGGTCCGGTGGTGACGCTGTACGAACTCGAGCCGGCGCCCGGCATCAAGTCATCGCGCGTCATCGGTCTTGCCGACGACATCGCCCGCTCGATGAGCGCAATCTCTGCACGCGTCGCCGTCGTGCCGGGCCGCAACGCCATCGGCATCGAACTGCCCAATGAAATTCGCGAGAAGGTCTATTTCCGCGAAATGCTGGCGGCCGGCGAATATGCCAACACGCAGGCCAAGCTGCCGCTCTGTCTCGGCAAGACCATCGGCGGCGAGCCGGTGGTGGTCGATCTCGCGCGCATGCCGCACTTGCTGATCGCCGGTACCACCGGCTCCGGTAAATCGGTCGCGATCAACACGATGCTGCTGTCGCTGCTCTACAAGCTGCGGCCGGATCAATGCCGCCTGATCATGATCGATCCGAAGATGCTCGAATTGTCGGTCTATGACGGCATTCCGCATCTGCTCACGCCCGTCGTCACCGATCCGAAGAAAGCCGTCGTCGCGCTGAAATGGGCCGTGCGCGAGATGGAGGATCGCTACAAGAAGATGTCGAAGCTCGGTGTGCGCAACATCGACGGCTACAACACGCGCCTGAATGAGGCCAAGGCCAAGGGCGAGGTGCTGAGCCGCACCGTTCACACCGGCTATGACAAGGAAAGCGGCGAAGCGATCTACGAGAAAGAGGAGCTCGAGTTCGAGGAGCTTCCCTATGTCGTGGTGATCGTCGACGAAATGGCCGACCTGATGATGGTCGCCGGCAAGGACATCGAAGGCGCGATCCAGCGCCTGGCGCAGATGGCGCGTGCCGCCGGCATCCATGTCGTGCTGGCGACGCAGCGTCCGTCGGTCGACGTCATCACCGGCACGATCAAGGCGAACTTCCCGACCCGCATCTCCTTCCAGGTCACGTCGAAGATCGACTCTCGCACCATCCTTGGCGAGCAGGGTGCCGAACAGCTGCTCGGTCAGGGCGACATGCTCTACATGGCCGGCGGCGGCCGCATTAGCCGCGTGCATGGTCCATTCGTCGCCGACGACGAGGTCGAGAAGGTCGTGCGCCATCTCAAGGCGCAGGGCGTGCCGCAATATCTCGAAGAGGTCACGCGCGACGACAGCGAGGACGAGGACGGCGCCGTGTTCGATGCCACCGGCATGGGCGCCGAGAAGGACCTCTATCAACAGGCTGTCGATATCGTGCTGCGGGATCGCAAGGCCTCGACCAGTTACATCCAGCGCCGGCTGCAAATCGGTTACAATCGCGCCGCCACGCTGATGGAGCGGATGGAACAGGAAGGCGTGGTCGGCCAGGCCAATCATGCCGGCAAGCGGGAAATTCTGATCGAGGAGGGTGCCAGCCGGTTCGGCTGACACTATTTGCCACTTTTGCGGCCGCGGATGCGGTCCGGCGATGCCGGATTGGCTTGAAGTAGCCGCCAAAACGCCACAGGGGCGGGCTAGCCGACAGCCTTGCCCAGACGGAGTTGAGTATGACGCGGACGCTGCCGAAACTTTGCGTTGTGGTGACGACCTTGTTCGTCGCCGGCCTGATCGCTGTTCCGGCAGCCGTCACCCCGTCCCTCGCGCAGTCCGTCCCGCTGCCAAAGCCGGCCCCCAAGGCCAAAATGATGAAGATGGCGCAGGCGCGGCCGGTGCCGCCCGGCACGGTGGGGCAAGCCGCAGGGCAGCCGGCCATGCCGGTGCGTCCGAATGCGCCGGCGGGTGGCCCTCAGACGGGTGGCTTCGATCCCGGCCAGCGGGCGCTGGCCGACAAGATCAGCTCCTATCTCTCCAACATGCGTCAGGCGACCGGCCGCTTCGTCCAGGTCGGGCCGGACGGCCGCAAGACCCAGGGCGATCTGTTCATCATGAAGCCCGGCAAGCTGCGCTTCGAATACGAAGACCCGAGCCCGATCCAGCTGATCGCCGACGGCACCTCGGTGGTGGTGCGCGATCGCAAGCTGGCAACGCAGGATTTGTATCCGCTCGGCCAGACACCGCTGCGTTTCCTGCTCGCCGACAAGATCGATCTGCTGCGCGATACCAATGTGGTCGGCATCTATTCCGACGATATCTTCTCGACCATGGTGATCGAGGAAAAGAAGACGCTCGGCGGTACGCATAAGCTCATGCTGATGTTTGACGCCAAGGATCTTACGCTCAAGCAATGGACCGTGAC
>JAEYVN010000398.1 GCA_023431725.1 Pseudomonadota bacterium | reverse complement strand
ATATTGCAGGCAAGCGCATCACCATTCGCAATGTGCCGGGACCGCTTGGTGTTCGCGGTCGCAATTCCGATAACGATCTTCTGGAAGCAGAACTCGGCTGGGCGCCAAGCGCGCTGCTCCGAAGCGGTCTGGAGAAGACTTACGCCTGGATTCAGGAGCAGGTTTCCCGATCGCGAATGCGCGAGGTGGCGTAAGCCGGAGTGGGCAGCGCAGGCCATGCGTATTGTCGTCAACGATTACTCCGGGCATCCGTTTCAGGTTCAGCTCAGCCGCGAACTGGCGCGCCACGGGCATCACGTGCTGCATCTGCATTTTGCCGATTTCCAGACGCCGAAAGGACATCTGCATCGCAGTGAATCAGATCCGGCTGACTTCCGTGTTGAGGGCGTCAGTCTGGGAAAGGCTTTTGCGAAGTACGATCTCCTTCAGCGGCGGAGCCAGGAGATCCAGTATGGCCGTCTGGCGATCCGGAAGATCCGCGAGTTTGCCCCGGACGTGGTCATCGGATGCAACAACCCGCTTGATGCGCAGCGGATCATCCAGGGCTGGAGCATCCGGAACGATGTGAAGTTTGTGTTCTGGCTACAGGACATATACTCGATCGCGATCAGTGAGGTTCTGAGCAAGAAATTCGGATTTGCCGGTTCTCTTGTTGGCACCTGGTATAATCGGCTGGAGCGCAGGCTACTCCGGCGCAGCCATGCAATTGTCGCAATATCCGACGATTTCGTTCCGCAGCTTCGCTCGTGGGCCGTCCCCGACGACCGCGTGAAGGTCATTCCCAATTGGGCGCCGCTGGACGAAATCACGGTACGGCCGAAGCTGAATGCGTGGAGCGAACGGCAGAAGCTGGCAGAGTCCAAGGTCATTTTGCTCACCGGCACATTGGGGTTCAAGCACAACCCGGGCCTGTTTCTCGATCTTGCGGAGCACCTGAAGCCGCGCGCCGATGTAAAGGTGGCGGTGGTTTCGGAGGGGCCGAGCGCCGATCACCTGAAAACGGAGTCGCAACGCCGGGGCCTGACCAATCTGGTGGTATTTCCGTTTCAGCCGATGTCCGAATACAGCGACGTGCTGGGAGCAGGGGACGTCCTTGTGTCCATCATCGAAGACGGTGCGGCCCGCTATTCCGTTCCGTCCAAGGTGCTGTCCTATTTGTGCAGCGGCCGACCACTGGTTCTCTCCGTGCCGCAAAACAATCTCGCCGCGCGAACGGTGCGGGAATGCGGCGCCGGTCTGGTCGTGCCGCCCAACAATGCCGCAGCGTTCTGTGCCGCGGTCGACCATCTGCTCGATAATCCGCGCGAGGCTTCGCGTATGGGGAGCGCAGCAAGATGCTATGCCGAGAAGAACTTTCGCATCGAGGATATCGCCGTCAAATTCATGGCGCTCTTTCAATCGGTCGGAGCCGCCGCGAGGGCGGGGACATGATGCCCGATCTTGCCGTGGTGATCCTGACGAAGAATGAGGAGCATCACATCGCGCGCTGCATCGGTTCGATCAGGGGCCTTGCCCGCGAGATCATTGTCGTCGATTCATTCTCCACGGACAAAACGGTGGAAATTGCGAAATCGTATGGCGCCCTTGTCAAGCAACATCCCTTCAAGAATTACGCCGATCAGTTTTCCTGGGCGTTGGATCATGGAGGCCTCACGGCCACCTGGGTCATGCGCATGGATGCCGACGAAGCCGTCGATCCTGAACTGGCCCAGTCGATCGGCCAGGCGTTGACGCATGCGCCCGACGACGTGAGCGGATACGAGGTGCCGCTGCTGGAGCATTTCTTTGGCCGCCCCATTCTTCATGGCGGACGTGCTGGCATGCCGTTACTGCGGATCTGGCGCCACGGTGTCGGGAAAATCGAGCAGCGCTGGATGGATGAGCATATCGTTCTGTCGCGTGGCAAAACGATGCAGCTCAAGGGCTATCTTCTCCATCGCAATGACAAGCCGCTGACCGAGTGGATCGCAAAGCATAATTCCTATTCGAACCGAGAGGCTGTCGACGTCCTGAACGCCAAGTACCATTTCTTTGGCGGGGTCGAGGACAGCCGACGGCGCAAGAAGACCGGACTGCAGCGCAAGCTGTATTATGCGGTCGGCGGAGGCGTCGCCCCGTTGCTCTATTTTCTCTACCGCTATGTGGTCAGAGGCGGATTTCTGGACGGGCAAGAGGGCTATTTCTATCACTTTTTTCAGGGCTATTGGTACCGCACCCTCGTTGCGGCCAAGATCGCCGAACTCGAGCGCCAACTGGAAGGATGTGTCGATAATCCAGCGCGATTGGCGACCATCCGCGCTCATACCGGCTTGCAGATTTGACGGGGCGGCAGATACGCCATGAACAAGCTCCAGAAACTTCTGAAAATTGCGGCCAGCCCCGCGTATTGGCCGGCGTTTGCTCAGGGAATAGCTCCCAGTCTGGAGCATGTCACTGCGCTCAGCGATCTGAAGATTGGCTTCTGTATCGATGTCGGCGCGAACAAGGGACAATTCAGCCTGTTGTGCCGCTCGCTCTTTCCGGAAGCGAAGATCGTCGCCTTCGAGCCGTTTGCGCCGGCAGCGGACACCTTCACGCGCTTGTTCGGCGCGTCGGTGGAACTGCATCGGATCGCGCTGGGAAGCGCGGATGCGACATCGCGGTTTCATGTCACGCGCAAATCGGATTCATCGTCCCTTCTGGCGCCGGGCGCGGCTCAGGTCGAGTTGTACGGAAGCGAGGTCACTCAAGTTCTGGATGTCACGGTACGGCGTCTTGACGACATTCTGAGGGCCGATCAGGTGCAGCGTCCGAGCCTTTTGAAG
>JAEYVN010000370.1 GCA_023431725.1 Pseudomonadota bacterium | reverse complement strand
CCTGACTTGTGTATTCGATCAGCCCCGCTGAAAGGCGGGGCTGTTTCGCATTTTCCGATTCATGATGCGGTATGTCCGCGTCGTTGTAGATAGGGTGAATAGTGCTGTCGCGTTCGAACACCACACTCGTTTCGCATATCGATTGTCCGGGTGGCGGACAGGTCTGGGTTGAAAACAACATCATGTATGTCGGACATCAGCGTCCGACGAGCGGCACCACGATTGTCGACGTGTCGGATCCGGCCAATCCGCGTCATCTGGCGACCATCGACGTTCCGGAAGGCTGGCACTCGCACAAGGTGCGGGTGAAGGACGGCATCATGGTGGTCAACCATGAGAAGTTCGGCAAATCAGCGCCGGATGAGATCGGTGGCGGCATCCTGATCTATGACGTGTCGAAGCCGAGCGATCCGAAGCTGATCACCAAGTGGCTGACGAAGGGTGGCGGTGTCCACCGTTTCGATTTCGACGGACGCTACGCCTATATCTCGCCGACAGTCGAAGGCTATATCGGCAACATCGTCATGATCCTCGATCTGATCGATCCGGCACATCCGCAGGAAGTCGGTCGCTGGTGGATTCCCGGCCAATGGGTCGGCGGTGGCGAGCAATATCCGTGGGACAATTGGGTGCCGCCGCGCTGTCACCATCCGCTGCGTGTCGGTGACCGCCTCTATGTCAGCTACTGGCATCACGGCTTCTTCATTCTCGACATTTCGGACATGTCGAAGCCGAAGGCGATTTCGGGCGTCAACACGAGCCCGGTCTATCCGCATCCGACGCATACCTGCCTGCGCATGCCGCAGAAGCTGCGCGGCCGCGACATCATGATCGTTGCCGACGAGGACGTGGCCAAGCTGTGGCCGGCAGCACCGTCGTTTACCTGGGTCTATGACATCACCAACGAGCAGATGCCGGTGTCGATTGCGACATGGCAGGTGCCGGGCCTCGATCCGGATGGTGCGCCGCAGGAGCCGATGACCGGTTGCCATCAGCCGTCAGAGCGTTTCCACGGCTCCATAGTTCCGTTCGCGTGGTTCGCGCAGGGCATGCGGCTCGTCGATTTTGCCGATCCGTACAATCCGCGTGAGGTCGGCCATTACATGCCGGACCCGGCCGGGGGCGCGGCGCGGCCGTCGTCGAACGACGTGACGATCGACGACCGCGGCCTGATCTATCTCGTCGATCGCGTCAACGGCGTCGACATCATCGAAACCAGCGCTTTCTCGTAAAGGCACACTATGGACGACAAGACCAAACGCGCGGATGTCTATCCGATCGGCAAGAAGAACCCGAATTTGCCGTTCCACCCGGCCGTGCGCGCCGGCGACTACATCTTCGTCTCCGGCCAGGTGGCCAAGGACGCGAATAACGATATGATCGAAGGTTCGATCGAGGTTGAAACACGGGCGACGATCGAGACCATCGCGCGCATTCTGGCGCACGAAGGCGCGACATTGTCCGATGTTGTGCGGGCCACGACCTATCTGCAGGACACACGCGACTTCGGTCGCTACAACAAGGTGTTCGGCGAGATGTTCAAGGACGCGATCCTCGCGCGTACCACCGTCGAAGCGCGTGCAGTGATCAACACCAAGATCGAAATCGACTGCATCGCCTACAAGCCGCTGAAGAAGTAAGTGCGCCGCGAAGCTGGCGCGACTCTGAAGGAGACCGATATCGTGATTAAATTGCTTGGCCGTTCGACCTCCGGCAACGTTCAGAAAGTTCTCTTCATGCTGGAAGAGATCGGCGTGAAGTATGCGCGCGAGGATTATGGCCGTCTGTTCAACAACACGACGACGCCGGAATACAAGAAGCTGAATCCGAACAGCAAGGTGCCGACCGTCATCGACGGCGAGACCGTGATCTGGGAATCCAACACGATCCTGCGCTACCTCGCTGCGACCCATAAGCCGGAACTGGCCGGTTCGACGCCGGCGGAGAAGACCTATGTCGAGCGCTGGATGGACTGGCTGCTGGCTTCGCTCAACACGCCCTATGTCGCCGTGTTCAAGGACGCCAAGAAAGATGCCGCAGAACGTTCGGCCGACTTTGCCGCTCAGAGCGCCGACCTCGTCGCGCAACTGAAGATCCTGGAAGGCCACATTGCCGGCAAGTCGTTCTTCGCCCTCGACAAGTTCACGCTCGCCGACATCGCGCTGGCGCCGATCGTCAAGCGCTGCCTCGATTTCCCGATCGAGCGCCCGGACCTTCCCGAACTGACGCGCTGGCAGAAGTCGATCGATGCGCGGCCGGCCTTTGCCGTCGCCACCGGCGCGAAGCCGAGCGCACTCAACACGGCGGCCTGATAAAAAAGGACCGGCGGTGTTATGGCATTTGAAGACAAATTCGATACGCCGCCGGATCCAGGCAGTCGCCTGACGCGCATCGCGGCTTCCGCGTTGCGCGGCTTGCTCGGTTTCATCCTGATTGGCCTCGTTCTGCTGAATGTCGCCAACGCGCTTTGCCGCGCTGCCGGCATTGTCATCATTGGCGTGGACGAAGTCCTCGTCTTCGGCATGATCTGGATGGTGATGCTCGGCGTTTTGCTGGTCACCGCCGATCGCGGCCATATCAATTTCGAATTGGTCACGTCGCGCGTCAGTCCGAAGACGCAGACGATTCTCATGGTCGTGACGCACGCGATCCTGGCGGTGGTGTGTCTCTATACCGCCTACGAGTCGTTTCAGTTCGTCCGGCAGATCACGCGTCTGGGCCAGACCAGCATGGCGCTTGGCATGCCGATGATCATTCCGCATTCGGCGGTTGTGGTCGGTCTGGGCGGTACGGCGATCATCGCCGCGGCACTCGTCTTCAACGGCGTGCAGATGCTGGCATCGGGGAAATATCTGCCGCAAGGGCAGGGTGAGGTGGAGAAGATCGCGTCATGATCTGGACGCTGACCGCGCTGCCACTGGCGCTTCTCCTCATCGGAATGCCGATCTTCGGCGTTCTCCTCTCCGGAGCGGTCGTCACCTTCATCCTGTTCCTGACGGTGCCGTCGCTGGCGCTGCACCAGATCATGTTCGGCGGTCTGGAGAATTACGCGCTGCTGGCCGTTCCGTTCTTCATCTTCGCCGGCGAATTGATGGGCACCGGCGGCATCGCCAACAAGCTGATCGCCTGGGTTCTGGCGCTGATCGGCCGGGTGCCGGGCAGCCTTGGTGTTGCAACAGTCGGTGCATCGACGCTGATCGGCGCTATTTCGGGCGCCAGCGTTGCGACGGTCGCCGCGGTCGGCAAGTCGCTTTATCCGGGGCTTCTGCGCGATGGCTATGGCCAGCGCTTTTCATCCGGTCTGGTCAGTTCGAGCGGTGCGATCGACATCCTGATCCCGCCGAGCATCGCCATGATCCTTTATGGCGCGGCCGGTGAGCAGTCGATTCCGAAGCTGTTTGTGGCCGGCGTGCTGCCCGGCCTGCTGATGGCGGCGATGATGTCCGGCTTTGTGATATTCTGGGCGATCCGGCTGAAGATCCCGCGCAGCGGCAGCTTCGACCTGAAATACTTCATCCGCACCACGATCAGCGCCGGTCCGGCGCTGTTCATGCCGGTGTTCATTCTCGCCGGCATCTATTTCGGTTTTGCCTCGCCGACCGAGGCGGGTGGCTTCGCCTGCGTGTATGCGATGCTGGTCGGGCGATATGTGTATCGCGAGATGTCCTGGGGGGACGTGCTCGATGCCGCCATCCGCTCGGCGACGCTGACGGCGCAGATCCTCATCATCGTGGCCACAGCCTCGCTGTTCTCCTGGATCCTGACGGTCAGCGGCGTGCCGCAGATGTTGGCCGCGGGCCTGCAGGCGCTGCAACTGGAAG
>JAEYVN010000267.1 GCA_023431725.1 Pseudomonadota bacterium | reverse complement strand
CCGTTGATCATCGCACCGCAGAATTTGAGATCGCGCACGCAGCGCTCGAGTTCGTCGGCCGCCGCTTCGGCGTCCTGCACGGCAAGATGCGCGAAGCCCCGATAACGCTGTGGATGCTTCTGGATTTGCTCGCTCAGAAAGTCGTTCGCCGATCGGGCATTCCGCGTCGCCGTTGCGACATCCCGTTCGATCTGGACGCCGGGGCCTGCCAGCGAGAGCACAGCGGTTTCGATGCCGGACGTCTCCATCGCGGCAAGCCGCTGTTCGTCGAAGTCCTTCAGTCGCGACAACACCTGACCGTAGAGAGACGGGTCGACGTCCTCGACGGTTTTCAGCCAGTAATCTTCGAAGCCAGGCGCGAGGAAATGTTCTTCAAGCGCGATCTTTTTCATGCAGCCAACAGATGGTGGACGGGCAGAACCCGCGAGCCATCAACCTCCCTGTCTTTTGTACCGGATTACTATACATCTGTATTTTTTTGTGGTCATCATATTCGGCGGCTTGGCGATGTCAAATCGCATTTGCGGGCAAGGCGTCTGCGGCCAAGGCGTCGCAGCCGTCAGACGGACATTCGAACGCAAAATGCCCGCGCAAATGCGCGGGCATTTCTCAAATCGGTCAGCGATGAAGAGTGCGATCAGATCACGGATGGACCGATATCCGCCCGAGGAACGCGATACCCGTCATCTCATTGCGGCGGAGTCCATTCCGGCGGTGTCAGGCGGCGCTTGCCGTCGGCTGTCTTGCTGACATTCGGGTTCTTGAGATCGTCCTTGTCCCAGAGCTGACACGTCACCGTCTTGTGCTTCTGGTCAAGGCCTTCGCAGTAGTTGGTGAACTCGCACATGCGAATGCTTTGACCAAGTCCGAGTTTGGTCTTCAGGAACCAATCGGGATCGGCCAGGGTTTGCCGCGCTGATCCGACGATGTCGCAGACCTCATCCTCCAGCATTTTTTCCGCGAATTCGAAATTATGCACGCCGCCGGTGCAGACGATTGGGGTCTCCAGACCTTCGGCACGCACAGCCTTGCGGATCGCCAATGTCGCATCGACGTTGCGGCCGAAGGGGCCGCGTGCATCCGAGATATATTGCGGCATGCATTCATAGCCGCTCGGCCCCGTATAGGGATAGGCTGCGCCGCCGACGCCGGGCTGCTTGGCATCATCGAACTTGCCGCCGCGCGAGGTGGAGATGAAATCCATTCCGGCTTTTGCGAATTCGACACCGAAGTAAACAGCGTCATCAACGTCGCTGCCACCATCGATGCATTCGTCCGCGAGGAAGCGGCAACCGACCGCGAAGTCCGCATTGGTGCGCTCGCGCACGGCCTTGAAGACTTCGAGTGGCAACTTCACGCGGTTTTCACGCGGACCACCATAGCCGTCCTCGCGCGTGTTCTTGCGCGAGAGGAACGAGGACATCGTGTAGGCGTGCGCGTAGTGAAGCTCGGCGCCGTCGAAGCCGGCCTCCTGCGCGCGCCATGCGGCGGACGCGAAAAGATCCGGCAGCACTTTCGGCAGATCGCGAATATGCGGCAGATCGACATCGGTGACGCGTTCGCGATAGCCGAACTCAAGCGACTCCAGTTCGCGTTCATCGAGAATTCTGACGAGCTCGTCGCGCTTCATCCCGGCAAGTGCGGCGCGAATATCAGCATCGCTCAGGCCCGGCAGGGCGGCGCGATGCTCGTCTGTGATCGCGAGAAAGCGCTCGAAATATTTCTTCGCGTCGGGGCGCCGCCGGATATTCAAGAAGTCGATGAGCTGGATGAACAGCCGGGTGTGACCATCGCTGGCCTCACGCACTGCATCGGCGAGGCGCTTCAGGCCGGGAATAAAGCGGTCGTCGCCGATCCGCATGAGCGGGCCGCTCGGAACATCCCGTATACCGGTCGCTTCGACCACGATCGCACCGGGCTGCCCCTTCGCAAAGCGCGCATACCATTCCACGACCGCGTCGGTGACGAAACCGTCTTCCGTGGCTCGCCACGGCACCATCGCCGGAACCCACGTGCGCTGTTCGAGTGTGACCGGGCCGGTGTTCGCCGCGGAAAACAGTCGCGAGTTCTCGGCTTCGGCGCGGCTCGGGATCCGGCCATACTTCGGCTCAAACTGGATACGCTCGGGTGGGCGCCACATTGACTTTACTCACTTTAAAAGATGCCGGTGTCCCGCCGATCTATGCGGGTGGAACAGGGGCGTCAATCCGGGGATGCCGCATGACGGGTTGTCATATTGCGCCGCGGGCGGATAGGTTGGCTCCTTCTCCTTCCTGGCAAATCGAATGCTCGACCCAAGCGTTTATCCTGACACCTTTGCACGCGACGGCTTGCCGCCCTTCGCTCTCTGGCCGACTTTTGAGGGGCTCGAAGCGCTCAGTTACCCGAAACGGTTCAATGCCGCCGTGGAACTGCTCGATAACGCGGTGAGCGCCGGCTTTGGTCCACGCCTTGCCATCCGGACCCTGGCCGCCAGTTGGACCTATGAGGAACTGCTGGATAAGGCGAACCGTATCGCTGCGGTCCTGGTCAACGATCTTGGTCTGGTGCCGGGGAACCGGGTGCTGCTCCGGTCCGCCAATAATGCGATGAAGGCCGCCTGCTGGCTGGGTGTACTGAAGGCCGGAGGCGTTGCGGTCGCCACCATGCCGCTGCTGCGCGCTCAGGAATTGTCCTACATGCTCGGCAAGGCGAAGGTGCAGTTCGCCTTCTGCGACGCATCGCTCGCTGAAGAACTGGAACAGGCTGCTTCTTGCGACCTCAAGACCGTTCATTTTCATACTGAGGCCGCTGACGGCCTGGAAGCGCGCATGGCGCGCCAGAGCGGCGACTTCGACAACGTCATCCCTTCGCATGACGATGTTGCCCTGATTGCCTTCACATCGGGCACGACCGGGCAATCAAAGGCGACGGTGCATTTTCATCGTGACGTGCTGGCGATCGCCGATGGCTTGCCCCGGCATGTCCTGAAGCCGGCACCGGATGATGTCTTCCTCGGTTCGGCCCCTTTCGCCTTCACGTTCGGGCTTGGCGCCATGCTGGTGTTTCCGCTGCGGTATGGCGCATCCGCCGTCATGCTGGAGAAGCCGACACCCGAAGCCATGTTGTCGGCGATCGAGCGCGAAGGCGTTACGCGCCTTTTCACCGTGCCGACGCTCTATCGAAGCATGACGCCGCTGGCTGCCGGGTATGATGTGTCCAGCCTGAAGACCTGCATCTCCTCCGGTGAACATATGCCGGTTGCGGTTTTTGAAGGCTGGTACCGCGCGACCGGGACACGGCTCGTCAACAGCATCGGTTCGACCGAGATGCTGCATGCCTTCGTCGCCAATAACGAGACGCATCGCATTCCAGGCTCGGTCGGGCAGCCGTTCGGCAGCTATCGGGCCATGGTTGTTGATGACGACATGAAGCCTCTCCCGGCCGGGCAGGTCGGACGGTTGGCGGTCCGTGGGCCGACAGGGTGCCGCTATTTCGATGATCCCGACCGCCAGACCAAATATGTACGCGACGGCTGGAATCTCACCGGCGATGCCTTCGAGGCGGATGAAGAGGGCAACCTCTGGTACCACGCACGAACCGACGACATGATCATCAGTGCCGGCTACAATATTTCCGGTGCCGAAGTGGAAGGCATCCTGCTGCAACACCCGCTGATTGCCGAATGCGCGGTGGTCGGCCTGCCGAATGAGGAGCGCGGGCAGATCGTTGCCGCCTATGTTGTCATGCGCGACGGCGCGCAGACGGACGATGCCATGCGGCGGGAGTTGCAGGACCTCGTGAAGTCGCAGATCGCGCCTTACAAATATCCGCGCTCGATCGATTTCGTGGCTTCGCTGCCTAAGACCATCACTGGAAAAATTCAGCGAAGCGCGCTCCGAAATGAGCCTGCGCAATAGCCGTTGGCTTTGTGATCAACGACAGCCTGCGGGGATGGAGGAAATCCATCTTGAGCCGGGTCGCCGCAGAGCAGGATTGTGGTCTTTGCGCTGGCGCAGCAGTAGGAAGTTTCTCACGCTTATGTCGCACGCGTCCGTGATTGACGGGGTGTGATATTTCGCACACCGCAGAACGCTCGAAATCCCTAACTCCGTTACATCGGCGAAAAGCCATCGCAATGGAGAAATGTGATGACGAAAGTATCGGCAGCCATTCTGGCGGTAGCGATGATCGCGGGATCGACGGGCGCATCCTACGCCCAAACTCACACCCGCCACGACCAGCATCGCATCAGCAGCCCGGCTGCAGCGTCGCGTGCGCAAGCGACCGCGCGCCACACGAATGGCGCGGCTCGCTCTTCCGAAGTCTATGAGTGGGGAAAGTATCAGGGGCAGGATCCGGATCCCAATGTCCGTCTGATGCTGCGTCGTGACGTGCACAACTGAACTGAGATGTAATTGTGACGAATTCGAATGATCGGCTCTCGGCCGGTCATTCGATATCTCATTCAAAGAAAGTCGCGTTAAATTCGGCACCATCGCAATCCGCAGCGCATTTGATCATGCATTGCAGACGCTTCGTATCGGTCAGCACCAATACACCGCGCTTGCGTTCGATCAAGCCGTCACGCTCCAGCGCCTTCATCTCGCGAGCAACTGTCTCGCGCCGCGTGCTGACACGTGCGGCGATCGCTGCCTGGACCGGGGGTGGGGAGATTGCGGCTTGATCCGTCTTGCCGGGCCTCGGCTGCGAGAGCCGCAGCAGCTCGGCATAGACACGGTATTTGACGTCAAGCGTCGAAAACTCGCGGACACGGTTTGTCAGCGAGCGGATGATGCCTGTCAGGCGTCGCAACATCTGATCGGCGGCATCAGGATAACGGAGCATCGTCGCGCGAAATACGGTGCGCGGCATCCGCGCAATCACGACATCGGTCTGGGCTTGAATGCCGATGGCGCGGGGCTTTCCGTCAATGGCGTCCACTTCGCCGAAATAGCTGCCCGCGGAGAGGTCATGAAACAATACCTCACGGCCGACGGTGGATGGAATTTTGAGACGAACAATGCCGCTCTGAAGGAAAAAGACGTCACTACCGTCTTCATGATATTCCGCGATCCATTCATTGGCGGAATATTTGCGCCAGATACATTGCGTATCAAGCTCGGAAATGGCCTGGGGACTCAGCGAACGAAACAGGTCGAATTTGGCCAATGTTTCATTGTGCCGGTGAGATCGGGAGCTGGTTGTTGAATTCGCCGGATGCGGGTGTGGCGTATCAACCCGGGAAGGCGCAGTCGCAGGCGTGTTCAGCGCAGTCATCGTTATCGAAACCCAAATCAAGACATTGTCGCGCGCTCCTTGAAACCGGGCGCGCCATGCGCAGGAACATGGCGATCGTTTTGCGACGGTGTAAGTCTCGAAAGGTGGGCTGAGCGTGCACTGCCGCTATGCAAAAAAATGAGGTTGCGAGGTTGCTCCCGCTCTGCACCGCCTTTGTTGGGCGGTGCGGATAGGTTTCAATTCCCTCCCGATCGACGGTGTTGAAAGCGGTGTGAATTTCACGATGTCGCATCGCGGGCGCGCCTCATGATCATGCGAGGCAAACAGAAATATTGCCGCAGGCGATTCAAGTGGTTGTCGCCTGATGGATTGCTGAATATCCTCACTGCCGATCCGGCGTGCCGATAGAGCAGCCACAAAGCCGGATCGTGGAAACGCCTGATCGCCATGACTGATGCTGTCCACACTGCATCCGTGAGCGAAACCGCCAGAATTGGCTCGGCTGAGCCATGGTGGCGCGCTGTTGCACGCAATGCATTTCCGTTCATTGTTGTCGGTATCATCTGGGAGATCGTGGCGCGATCCGGGATGTTTCCGCGCAAGCTGTTTCCGCCACTGGAGGATATCGCCGAAACATTCTGGCGGCTCACCGCTGCAGGAATTTTGCCGCATCACGCTGCTGAGACCATCCTGCGCCTCGCGGCCGGATTTGCATTGGCGGCGGTTGTCGGCGTCCTGATCGGCATCGTGATGGGACGGTCACGGCGGGCCGAAGATTACATCCTGCCGCTGGTGGCTATCCTGGCGCCGATCCCCGGCATTGCCTATGCACCGCTCTTCCTTCTGTGGTTCGGCCTTGGCAATTTTGCCGCCATTCTGCTCGTTGCGTTTGTGTCGGCCTTTCCGATCATCTTCAACACCTGGACCGGCGTGAAGGCGGTCAAGGAAATCTGGCTTCGCTCGGCACAGGCAATGGGAGCCGACGACCGGCGGCTGTTTCGTCATGTCATTCTGCCCGGCGCGTTGCCGTATATTCTCACCGGGCTGCGTCTTGGCCTTGCGCAAGCGTGGCGCGTTCTGGTCGGTGTCGAGATGCTCGCTGCCGTGTCGTGGGGCCTTGGCTGGCTGATCTTCGGCGCGCGGGAGTTCCTCAATACCGATGTGATGCTGTCCGGCGTGATCGTGATCGGCATTATCGGCCTCGCGCTGGAAAAGCTCGTTTTCCAGAAACTCGAAGATTACACGCTGGTGCGTTGGGGGATGATGCGATGACGCTCACCGCAGACCGCATCAGGTCATGGCGGCGTGCCGCAACGTCCATCATCGGCGTGCTTGTGCTGTACGAGATCGTGGCGCGCAGCGGTTATTTCCCGGCCGTCTTGCTGCCGCCATTGTCGAAGGTCGCCGCGACTTTGTACGCCTCGCTGATCGACGGCACGATGATCCAGCATGCCGCCGCGACGCTCTATCGTGTGCTGTTCGGCATGACGCTCGCCACGATCGTCGCCGTGCCGCTCGGCGTGCTGATGGCGCGTTTCAAGCCGGTGGAGAATTTCTGCCTGCCGCTGGCCAGTGCGTTGATGCCGATCCCGTCGCTGGCCTGGGTGCCGGTGTTCATCCTGTGGTTCGGTCTCGGCAATACGGTCGCGATCCTGATCGTCTTCTATGCCTCGACCTTCCCGATCCTGCTCAACACCTGGTCCGGGGTGCGCTCGGTCAATCCGCTTTGGCTGCGCGCGGCCGGGGCGATGGGAGCGGGCGGGCAATCTCTGTTCTGGAAGGTGATGATCCCGGCGGCCTCGCCCTTCATCATCACCGGCATCCGCCAGGCCTTCCTGCGTGCCTGGATTGCGGTGATCGGTGCGGAGTTTCTCGCTGCGTCCGACTTCGGCCTCGGCTGGGTGATTTTCGACGCCAAGGAATTCTTGAACGCTGACCTGATGCTCGCCTCGCTCGCGGTGATCGGTTTCATCGGCTTTGTGTTCGAGCGGGTGGTGTTCGGGTCGGTGGAAAAAGCCACCGTCATGCGATGGGGCATGGTGCGGGCTGCGAAAACATAAGGCCTGCCAATTCAAGGCGGCCTTTCAATGGGAGAGGAAATGTCTGAAATTGAAATTCGAGACGTCTCCCTGAGTTACGACACGCCGGCCGGGCGTGTGCAGGGCGTGCAGGATGTCTCGCTCGATATCGAGCGGTCGGAGTTTCTGTGCCTCGTCGGTCCGAGCGGCTGCGGCAAGTCCACGCTCCTGAACATCATCGCCGGCTTCATTCCGCCGAGCGGCGGCGAAATCCGCATCAGCGGCAAGGCGGTGAACGGCCACGGCATGGACCGCGGCGTTGTCTTCCAGGATTTCGCGCAGCTCTTTCCCTGGCGCACCGCTCTCGGCAATGTCGCATTCGGCCTCGAGATGAAGGGGGTCGGCAAGGAGGAGCGCGAGAAGATCGCCCGCGAGCAATTGCGTCTCGTCAAGCTGGAGAAATTCGTCGCCTCCTATCCGCATCATCTGTCCGGCGGCATGCAGCAGCGCGTCGCCATCGCGCGGGCGCTCGCTTACAATCCTGCTGTTTTGCTGATGGACGAGCCGTTCGCCGCACTCGACGCGCTGACCCGCGATGACATGCAGCGTCTGCTTGCCGATGTCTGGCACGAAACCAAGAAGACGGTGATCTACGTCACCCACAACGTGTCCGAGGCGGTCTATCTGGCCGACCGCGTGATCATCATGACGCCGCATCCCGGCACGGTGAAATCGGAAATCAAGATCGATTTGCCACGCCCGCGCGATCCGCTCAGCGTCGAATTCCTCGATTATCAGAAACGCCTCTTGCGTGAATTAGGACAGGACAAGGCCCACAACTGACACATCGATAAGGGCGAAAAAGCCCGACAGGGAGGATAAGCATGACAAGTGAGAAGAACGGGCTCACCCGCCGTCACTATCTTGCCGGCACCGGCGCCGGTCTTGTTGCAGCGGGGCTTGGTATCTCGCCATCCGCCGGCCAGGACATGATGGTGAGGCAGGGCTACCAGACGAACATCTGGGGCATGCCGACCTATTATCTCATGCGCTCGGGCCTGCTCGAAAAGCGCGGCCTGAAATTCCGGGAATTCGCGGTGCCGTCGGGCAACCTGACCATGCAGCAGATGGTGGCGCGCCAGGTGGATCTCGGAACTTATGCGGCGCAATCGCTGATCCTTGGTCACGACAAGGGCGGCATGATCGGCATCGCGCAGATCGAATATGTCGGCAAGACCGCGGCCGTGCTGGCGCGCAAGGATCTCAACA
>JAEYVN010000348.1 GCA_023431725.1 Pseudomonadota bacterium | reverse complement strand
GAGCGGCAGCCAGAGGGCGTGCCGGTGTACCATCCGTTTGACCGTCTCGGTGTGCCGGGCCACCCGCGGATATTTCGCCAACACCCTGTCGCCATAGCGGCGTGCCAGCCAGAAACGGAACACATCGCCGGCGAAGCTGCCCGCCCAGCAGAAGACGATGATCCTGGTCAGATCGAGCAGGCCGAGCTGCGCCGCATAACCCGCGAATATCGCCATCAGCAGCGCATGCGAGGTGGCGTAGGCGAAAACGAACGCGTAGATGGTTTCGCCGTGCTGCCGGATCAGTTCGGTGAGTTGCGCCAGATCCATGCTTTGCGACGTCCGTATCAGCGGTGAAGTGAGTGGATAGTTTGCGAGCGGAGCGCGAACCTATCCGTTTTCATGCGCGGATGCGTATGGCGAGATGTCGCGCCACTGTCAGGTGTTCGACGGCGTGCGCAGCTTGCGCAGGGTTTCCGGTCCCGTCGCCACATCGCCGAACTGCTGGAAGATGTTTTCCATCGCCGAACGATGTTCATCGTCCGACAGGGCGGCACAGCAATCGGACAGCAGGACCACCTTGAAATCGAGCATCATGGCGTCGCGTGCGGTGGATTCGCAGCAGACATTGGTCTTGGTGCCGGCGATCAGCACGGTGTCGATGTCGAGGCTGCGCAGCAGGCGTTCGAGCTGCGACGAGCCGGGGATCAGCGCGCTGTAGCGATTCTTGATGACGGTGTGGTCGCTGTCGGACACGGTCAGCTCGTGCCACACGGTCTGCTTGCCGGGGGCCAATGCATCCATCGTGCGCAAGCGGACGTCATCGCCGACCACGTTGTTGAAGAACAGGGACCAGTCGCTGTGGCCGTCCTTGTGGGTATTGGCATGCACCACCCAGATCACCGGGCTGCCGAGTTTCCGCAGTTCCGCCGAGAGTTCGTTGATGGCGGGAACTATATCGCGCGAGGAGGGAACTTCCGCCGGTGCCCCGGGCTGGCAGAAGGCCGTCTGCATATCGATGACCACGAGCGCCGTGCGGGCCGGATCGAGCCGGTCGAACCAGTGCGCGCGGCCGCGCCGGGCGATCACGCGCTGGATGATTTCGGGACGGATCGACACGGGATGCATACAGACGCTCAATTTGAGGGCGAGTTGCCGGCCCCTATAGCCAGACCTGACGGGATTGTCCCAATTCGTGAACGCATGGCGCGTATTTCTTGCGGTCAATTCGCCCGTCGAATGTTGAGACCGCGCCGGGAAACCCATATATAGCGGCCTTCACTCACATGGGGAATCGATGAGTTACCAAGATCCGAGCCTGCACGACCGTCAGAAGAATGCGATGGCTGCCAAGCAGGCAATGTTGCAGAAGTTCAAACAAAAGGCGGAAGATCCGGGCCTCGCCGCCCGTCAGGCCGAGCGCAAGGCGATCCACGAAGCCCGCGTTGCCCGCGAGGCGGAAAAGGAACGGCTCCGCAAGATCGAAGAGAAGCGGTTGGCGGAAGAAGCGGCGCGCAAGGCCGCCGAGGAAGAAAAGGCCCGTATCGCAGCCGAAGCCGAGGCCGCGCGCGTCAAGGCGGAAGAAGCCGAGATCATGGTTTCCCTGCTGGCCGAGCAGAAGGCAGCGCGTGACGCTCGCTATGCGGCCCGCAAGGCTGCAAAGAAAGCCCGCCGCAAGGGTTACTGATCGCTAAACGCATGAAGGCGCTTGGACACGTTTCGAGCGCCATGCGTTCTGCGGCAAGACCAGCGCCGTTTCAGTCGAGCATCATTTCGATACCGCACTTCCGTGCGATCGATGTCACGCGCGTGACGTCAGGCGGGCCGCCGTCGGGAAACTCTGTGGAGCCAGATGGCACCGGCTCGCCAGCCTCGCTGAAGAAGGTATCGTGGCCCTTGCCCGGCCAGATGGTGATCAGCATCGTGCCGACGCCATCGCCGACATTGCGGAAGGCGTGTACCGACCCGTTGGGGATGCGCACATAATCGCCGGTGCTCACGGTTTTGGTTTCGCCATCCATCATGAATTCGTAGCGGCCGGAGACGATATAGAAGGCTTCGTCCTCGCCCGGGTGACGATTGGGCGGAGCGCCGGCGCCGGGCGCCGTTTTCACCTCGACCAGCGAAAAAGCGCCGTTGGTTTCGTCGGTTCGCGTCCGCAGACGCAGCAAATTCCCAGCGAAATGGAAGGTATCGGTCGCCTGTGGCGTCATCACACAACCTCGCTCTCGGGGACGGGTCAGTGTATATGAGGCTATATTATCATAATGAGACTTCAGCCTCAATAGTTCGTGAGACTGGAGGCTCACGAAAGTGCGGGGAAGCCGTTTGGACCTGGAAGCTGGGCGCACCAAACAGAAACTGCGGACTCGCCAGGCGCTGCTCAAGGCGGCGCGGGACCTGCTCGCGGCCAACGCCGCGGTGACGGTGACCGCCGCGGCGAACCGGGCCTCCATCTCCAAGGCGACGGCCTATCGCTATTTCAGGACAACCGATGCGCTTGTGCGGGAGGCGATCCTCGATTCGGATGTCAAAAGCGGTGAGGAGGTCATCGGCAGCGAGCTGGATGTCAGAAAGCGCGTGCTGCGGGTGCATCGCTTCTGGTTCGAGTTCACGCGCAGGAACGAGGCCGCGCATCGGCTTTTTCTGGCGAAGACTCTGGAGGC
>JAEYVN010000161.1 GCA_023431725.1 Pseudomonadota bacterium | reverse complement strand
AGATCATGCTGGGCGACACCGACATCACCGCGCTCAAGCCGGACCAGCGCGTGAAGCGCGGCCTCGTGCGCACCTTCCAGATCAACACGCTGTTTCCGCATCTCTCGCCGCTCGAAGCCGTGATGCTGGCCATCTCCGAACGCGATGGCGACGCGCGCACCTGGTGGAAGGGCTTGCCGTCCTACCGCGACGACGCGGAGGAAGCCTATGCGATCCTGAAATCGCTGCGGCTCGGCGACCACGCCTACCGCGCGACGCGGGAACTGGCCTATGGCCAGCAGCGCCTGCTCGAAATCGCGCTGGCGCTGGCGACCAAGCCGCAGATGCTGCTGCTCGACGAGCCGGCTGCGGGCGTGCCGCCGGAGGAAAGCGCCGAACTGTTCACGGTGATCGCCGAACTCTCCAAGGACATCTCGGTGCTGTTCATCGAACACGACATGAATGTCGTGTTCCGGTTCGCCAGCCGCATCATTGTGATGGTTGGCGGCGCGATCCTGCTCGAAGGCACGCCGCAGGAAATCTCCACCGATCCGCGCGTGCGCGAAGTCTATCTGGGCGGAGCACATTGATGACCGGGACGCTGCTTTCGCTGAAAGGCATTCGCGCCGGCTATGGCGATGCCGTGGTGCTGAACGACATCTCGTTCGATCTGGCCGACAAGAGCAGTCTCGCCGTGCTTGGCCGCAATGGCGTCGGCAAGTCGACATTGCTGCTCACGATCATGGGCTTCACGCGAATGACCCGCGGCTCCATCCACTGGCACGGCGAAGACGTCACCAAGGCCGCGCCCTACAAGCGGGCACGCGGCGGCATCGGCTGGGTGGCGCAGGAGCGCGAGATCTTTCCGTCATTGACGGTAGAGGAAAATCTCACGGTCACGGAGCGGCCGGGGCACTGGACGCTCGAGCGCATCTACGACCTGCTGCCACGCATGAAGGAGCGCCGCGGCAACAAGGGCAATCAATTGTCAGGCGGCGAACAGCAGATGCTGGCGCTCGGCCGCGCATTGATGACCAATCCGTCGCTGCTGTTGCTCGATGAGCCGTTCGAGGGTCTTGCGCCGATCATCGTCGAGGAACTGGCGGCCGCGATCCGCCGCATGCTGGCCGAACAGGGCACGGCGTTCATCCTGGTCGAACAGCACGCGGACATGGCGCTGGCGCTCACCGAGAATGCCGTGGTGATCGAGCGCGGCAGCATCGTGCATCGCGCTCGCTCCGATGATCTGGCCAAGGATCACACCACGCTCGATCGCCTGATCGGGCTGAAGATGGCTGAGTAACTCTGTCATGCCCCGCGCAGGCGGGGCATCCAGAGCTTCCTCGCATATAGGCAGGAGCTGGATCGCCCGCCTTCGCGGGCGATGACAATCACATCACGCTGACGGTCGCCTCCTCATAGCGCTTCTTGCCGAGATCGCCGCCTTCGTAGATGTCATGCGTGGCGATCCAGTCGCGCGAAGTCTCGAATGTCTCTTCCGTGTAGGACTCGAACACGATGCGCTCGCCCGGGCCCCAGCGGCGCGTATCCATCACCTCGTGCCAGCGCGTCGGGAATTCGTTCTTGTAGTAATGCGTATAGAGCTCCGGCCGCAGGTCGAGATCGCGCTGCGCCCGCTTCAGCGCCTTGAAGAACTTGCGCAGATCTTCCGGATCGGGATCGCCGTGGATCATGTTGGCGATCATGAAGGTGTTGTCCATGATCTTGCGGAAGCCAAGCTGCTCGGCGAGATAGTAAGGCCCCGAGAACAACGTGGCCGCCGGAATCTTGCCATCGAGCAGCAACTCCATCCGCTTGAACAGCATGCCGTCGTTGAACGACAGGTTGATCTGCTCCTTGGGGATGTAGGTTTCCAGCGCCTGGATCGACGCATAATGACTGCCCGACTGGAAGCCGACCGAGATCGGCACGCCGGCGAGGTCAGCCGGTGTCTTGATCGGTGAATCCGGCGCCACAAAAATCCCCGACGGCGCGACCGAATAGACATCGCGATTGAGCCGGCCATGGCCTGACGCAGCGGCGACATTGACCGTCCAGTGGCAGGCGCAGCTCACGTCGGCCTTGCGGCCTTCCTCGAACGACTGATAGGCGCCGACCTTGTTGCCCTTGTCGTGGATCTTGCCGTCGCTCGATTGCACGAGTTCGCGGAAGATGTAATCGAGCCCTTCATCCTTGAAGTAGCCCTTCTCCTCGGCGATCCATTCCTGCAGGCGGAAATGCGGCTCGATGATGAACTTGTGGTTGGTCGCCGTTGTTTTTGTATTCATTGCGTCTCTCCCTTTGATTGTTGTCTTCAGGTTCAGCAGCAGCCTTCATCGTGATGATCGCGTTCGGACACGCGCCGCGCCCGGATCATCTTCACATGATCGTCCATGAGTTTCCGCGCACCGGCGGCATCGCGCATCTCGATCAACGACGCGAGCTCCGTGTGCACGGCAAGGATTCGTCGCGACACTTCCGGCGTCAGCGTACGGTTATGGGCCGGCCAGGAGATGTGATTGAGCGAGATGAACTGCACCACCAGCACACGGTTATGCGAAGCTTCGGCAATCGCGAGATGGAATTCGCGCGACGACCGCGTGAAGGCATCCGCATCGTTCAGCAAGCTTTCGGCCTCGCTGAGCAGCCTTTTCAGTCGGGCATGATCGGCCGGCGTCGCATGTTCGGCGGCAAGCTCCGCGGCCAGCGCTTCGATGGCGCGCTGCGCGTCCATGACTTCGGCGGCGCTGACACCGGTGAGATCGAGTTGCACCGCCAGCGCTTCGGCAAACAGGCGCGGATTGCCGCGCGCAACCCGCGCACCACCGCCCTTGCCCATGCGGATTTCGGCAATGCCCAAAGCCTGCAAGGTACGAAGCGCGTCGCGCGCGACGATGCGGCTCACGCCATAACGCGCTGCGAGGTCTTTCTCGGTGCCGATCGGCTCACCGGTCTTCAGACGCTTTTCGAACAATGCCTCGCGCACGTCGGCGACGATCTGCGCCGAGAGCGAGCCGGAGCGGCCAGCCACAAAGGGCTCACCCGCCCGGGCGATGATTCTGGTCTGCGTGTTCACGGCTGTTTTCAGCCTTTTCCTGCCCTAGCGCGCAGAGGCTAGCGCAGAGCTGAAAGATCGTAAAGATATTATCTTTTGGCCTCGCTTGTCGGCGCCGAGCGAGTGCCGCCGCCCTACTCGCGAATGATATCCCGCGCCCGATTCAGCGCTTCCATGCAGCCCTGCTGATCGTTGCGGGCCCGGGCCATCCGCGCCTCCCGGAGTGCCGAAACGGCAAGCGTGCCCTGCTCCCAATCGCCGAGTTCGGCTTCGGCGCGGGCCACGGTTTCCGGCGTCGGTTGTCGCCGCATGGTGGCGAAATCGCTTTGTTTTGCGGTTTTTCCTGCAGCGGCACGCTTTGCGAGGGCCGCATCCAGATCCGCCTGAACGCGGTCGATCGCCGTGCCGCATGATTCCGGCGCAGCCGATGCCAAGCCGCTCAGGCTCAGCAGAATGACCACGGAGGCTGAATAAGTCGCTGCTTTTCCAGATGAATTTCTTGTCGTGTTGCTTGCCATGGCGCACCTCCCAAACGATTGGGACCAACGGACATCGGCGTCACAGACGGAAAAGGCATGCCCCCCGAAAACTTGCCCCCGAACCAGCGAAATCGATGTGAAACGCCGATGTTCCCCAACGCAACAATGGGAAATTGGTTCTTTCCGCGGCCTTGCTGAGC
>JAEYVN010000136.1 GCA_023431725.1 Pseudomonadota bacterium | reverse complement strand
GTCGCGACCATGACCGGGCTCACGAAGGATGGCCGGCTGGAAACCGTGACCATCGTGCCGAACGGCTCGAACGTTGCGAATTACGGCTTCGACGTCACGCCGGCGCGGCTTGTCACGGGCCTGGTGACCGAACGCGGTGTCGTAGCCGCGACGCGCGAAGCGCTGGAGCAAGCGTTCCCCGATCATGCCTCGCGCCGGAGTGCGAAAGAGGCTGCCGAATGAGCATCCGCGAGAACGCTCTCGTCAGCCGGATCACCGAGATGCCGGTCGATGGCCGGCAATCGGAAACGGCGTTGATCGTTGCGCGCGGCACCATGCGGCTGCTTCTGTCGCACGGCTTCACCTGCGTCAGTGAACTGCCGCTGCCGTCCGGCCGGCGGGCCGATCTCGTCGGGCTCGGTCGCAACGGCGAAATCTGGATCGTCGAAATCAAGTCATCCATCGCCGATTTCCGTGCCGACCAGAAATGGATGGACTACCGGATGCATTGCGACCGGCTGTTCTTCGCGACCACGCTCGAAGTCCCCTGCGAGATTTTCCCAAAGGATACGGGGCTGATCGTTGCCGATGGTTTCGGCGGCGAGTTTGTCTGCGAGGCGCCCGAGCACAAGCTGCCGGCACCGACGCGCAAGGTCATGACATTGCGTGTCGCGCATTGCGCGGCGTTGCGGCTGCAATCGCTGCTCGACCCGGCCGGGCCTTACGGGAATGAGATGGGGTAAGTTGCTCTATCGTCGGCCCTCATCCTGAGGAGGCTGCGAAGCTGCCGTCTCGAAGGATGGCCCGATAGATTGCGACGGGGCCTACCGCGGTGCGCGCTTGGCGAGGATACGCTGCAGCGTACGGCGATGCATGTTCAGCTGGCGCGCGGTTTCCGAAACATTGCGGCCGCACAATTCGTAGATGCGCTGGATATGCTCCCAGCGCACGCGGTCGGCCGACATCGGATTTTCCGGCGGCTCCGGCTTCCTGCCTTCGATCGACAGCAGCGCGTTGATGACGTCGTCGGCATCCGCCGGCTTGGCGAGATAATCGACCGCACCGAGTTTCACCGCATTCACGGCGGTGGCGATATTGCCGTAGCCGGTCAATACGATGCCGCGTGCTTCCGGGCGGCGGCGCTTCAACGCCGAGATGACGTCGAGACCGTTGCCGTCGCCAAGCCGCATATCGACGACGGCAAAGGCCGGAGCCGATTTCTCAACCTGCATCAGGCCTTCGGAGACGGTTTCAGCGGTGGTCACCGTGAAACCACGGCCTTCCATCGCGCGGGCCAACCGCTGCAGGAATGACTTGTCGTCTTCAACGATCAAGAGCGAACGTTCGGCCGATACAACCGGAGGTGTTGTCATGGCAATTTCCATTCCTCCAACCTAAGCGTTCGCCGGCTTGGTCTCAAGTTCACCGGCTGCGGCAAAATCGAACGCTTCCCGCGGCCAGCGGATAGTGACGACCGCCCCACGCTCCGGAAAGTTCCGGTTCACAAAGGTTAACTTGGCGCCGCTGCGTTCCAGCAAGGTCTTGGCAATGAAAAAGCCTAGCCCCATTCCGGTGTCACCGGTCGCATACATGCGCCGGAGCCGTCGGCTGCGCACATAGGGTTCCCCGATTCGGCCGATGACTTCAGGGGCAAAGCCGGGGCCATCGTCGGCAATAACCACGGTCACCGCGTCATCGGTCCAGTCGGCGGTGATGTCGACGCGCTCGCGCGCAAAATCGACAGCGTTCTCCACCAGGTTGCCGAGCCCATAGAGGATCGCCGGGTTGCGCGCCGCCACTGGCGAAGGTTCCGTGGATGGAATCTTCACGTCGACGTTGATGCCGAAATGGCGATGCGGCTCGGCGACCTCCTGCAACAGAGTTCGCAGCGGCATCTGGTCGAACGGCGCGCCTTCGGCCTGTAATTCATTCAGTTTGGAGAGAATATCGCGGCAGCGCTGCGCCTGTTCGCGCAACAGCTTGATATCGTCAGCATGCGGCGATGTCGGCTCAATCTCGCGCTCCAGCTCACGCGCGATCAACGAAATGGTCGAGAGCGGCGTGCCGAGCGCATGCGCCGCGGCGGCGGCCAACCCGTCCAGTTGCGTGACATGCTGCTCGCGGGCGAGCACGAGTTCCGTCGCCGCGAGCGCATTCACGAGTTGCCGCGATTCCTCGCTGATCTGCCACGCGTAGATGCTGATGAAGAAGATCGCGAGCGTGGTCGAGAACCAAACGCCCATCGTGTAGGTGTCAGGCAGCACGGGCATCGGCCCGTATTCCTCCGACCACGGCAGGGGTTCGTGGAAGAAAATCAGCAGCGTCAGACACAGGATGGCGAACAGACCGAGCGCCATCGTCAGACGGGCGGGCAGCGCGGTGGCCGATAGCAACACCGGACCGAGGAAGAAGAACGAAAACGGGTTATCGAGGCCGCCGGTCAGATACATCAGCACGGCAAGCTGAGCGATATCGAAGGCCAGCAGCCAGGCGGCGCGGCTGGGCTCGAGGCGTCTTGCCTGCTGGAAGCGAATGCGCAACGCGACGTTGAGCCATGCGGAGAGCGCGATGACGGCGAGACAGGGCCATATCGGCAGATCGAATTCCAGGCCGAAATACACCACCAGGACGGCGACGGTCTGGCCGATGACCGAAAGCCAGCGGAGCCGCACGAGCGTGTCGAGCCGCACGTTGCGGCGCGGCATCGGCAGCCGGTCGAGATCGAGGGTCTGATTTGGCGAAGCCGGGATCGTTGACATTGCTATAGTCTAGTAATTGTGGCGCGCAGCACAAACTGCGCTTTTTCACGCAGTTGGCAACGACCTTGGTAAACCCTTGCGCTGTTGGCATTGGATAGGCACACACGCCTGCTTCCAGCGCTCCAATTTTGCCGGACCTCTCATGCCGCCTGCCGACACCGCCATTGAACTCGACCGCATCGTCAAGATTTACAAGGGCGGCACCGCGGTCAACGGCATTTCCTTTGCGGTCAGGACAGGCTCCGTCACGGCTCTGCTCGGGGGCAACGGCGCCGGAAAGACCACCACCATTGCCATGATCATGGGGCTGGTGACGCCGACATCCGGGAACGTACGCGTCCTCGGTGAAGAAATGCCGAGGCATCGGCATCGCGTGCTGCACCGGATGAATTTCGAAAGTCCCTATGTCGATATGCCGATGCGGTTGACCGTGCGGCAGAACCTCACCGTCTTCGGCAAGCTATATGGTGTGCCCGACGTGCCGCGCCGCGTGCAGGAGCTCGGCACGCAATTCAGTCTCAGCGATTTCCTCGACCGTCCGACCGGCAAACTCTCGGCAGGGCAGAAAACACGCGTCTCGCTGGCCAAGGCGCTGCTGAATTATCCCGAAATTCTTCTGCTCGACGAGCCGACCGCGTCACTCGATCCGGATACCGCCGATTGGGTGCGCGCCGAACTGGAACGCTACCGTGCCGAACGCGGTGCCACGATCCTGCTCGCCTCACACAACATGGTCGAGGTCGAACGTCTTTGCGACCGCGTCATCATGATGAAGCGTGGCGAGATCGTCGACGACGGCTCGCCTGAAAAATTGCTCGCGCGCTATGACCGCGAAACGCTTGAAGATGTTTTCCTTGATATCGCGCGCGGCCGCCGCCAGGCGCAGGATGTGACGTCATGAATGTGCAGCCGCGCAACTTCCCTTCGCCGGAGCCGATCGCCTTTTCGCCGAACCGCATCTTCGCGATGGTGCTGCGCTATTGGTATCTGTTGCGCTCGTCATGGCCGCGATTGCTCGAGTTGATCTACTGGCCGGCCGTGCAGATGCTGATGTGGGGTTTTCTTCAACTCTATGTGTCGGAGAATGCGGGGTTCTTCGCCAAGGCCGGCGGCACGTTCATCGGCGCCGTGCTGCTGTGGGATATCCTGTTCCGGGGCCAGCTTGGATTTTCCATCTCGTTTCTTGAGGAGATGTGGGCGCGCAACATGGGGAACTTGATGATGAGCCCCCTGCGTCCCGGCGAGTTCATTTGTGCCCTGATGATCATGAGCATCATCCGTCTGGCCATCGGCATGGTGCCGGTCACGCTGTTGGCAATGGGCTTCTTCAACTTCAATCTCTACGGCTTTGGCTTTGCGCTCGCGATTTTTTTCCTCAACCTGATCCTTACGAGTTGGGCAGTCGGAATTCTTGTGTCCGGCATCGTGCTGCGCAATGGCATGGGAGCGGAGAGCATGGCGTGGACCATCATGTTCCTGCTGCTGCCGCTGACCTGCGTTTATTATCCGGTATCGATCCTGCCCGACTGGCTGCAAGTGGTCGCCTGGCTGCTGCCACCCACCTATGTGTTCGAGGGCATGCGCGCCCTGTTGATAGAGCACACCTTTCGCGCAGACCTGATGATCTGGGCCTTCGTTCTCAACGCGGCCTATTTTGTGGCTGCAATCGTTGGTTTTTTGGCGCTTTTGAGGAGTGCGAGAACGGTCGGGTCTTTGATGCAAAGCGGCGAATGACCATATTGTAACCGGTTTTCAAGGCGTTTTGCCCATATTGACGCCGTGAACAAAAGAGCCGATGTTGCGTTGCAATAGATGCTGGGACCCGAAAATATGGCAATTGGGGAATTTGGTGGGGCACCGGCGCTGCCGGCGGAAGGCGGTCCCGTTCTATCCAACGGGATGTATTGGCTCTACGAGATGAGCTACGCCGCCCTCAATCCCGCGCGCGCAGCAGCGGATGTGGCGCGCCTCTATCTGAAAAATCCCCTCAATCCGTGGTCGCACACGGCGGTTGGCAAGACGATGGCCGCCAGCGCCGAGATGTTCGAGCGTTTTACCCGGCGCTATGGCAAGCCCGAATGGAACATCGACAACACGATGGTGGGTGGCGAACGCGTGCCCGTGCACATCACGCCGGTATGGGAGCGTCCGTTCTGCCGTCTCCTGCATTTCGAGCGCGTGTTTCGTAGCCCGCCGCGCCGTCCGCAGCCCAA
>JAEYVN010000125.1 GCA_023431725.1 Pseudomonadota bacterium | reverse complement strand
AACCATTCCGACCTGCGCGAATCCTTTTTGTCACTGACACCTGAGGGCCGCGCCATTTACGAAGAGCTTGCGCCCGGCGCGGCCGCCTTCGCCCGCAGCCTCATTGACGCCATCGATCCGGCCGATCGCGACGCCTTCGCGCGTGCACTGCAGCAATTGATTCGGCGCTCGAAACCGCTCGCGGCCGAGGCAGAAATTCCGGATAGTTAGACCGTCGACAGCCCAACCCGCACGCATTGCAGGATCGACAGAACGGCTCTGGACAAGCGCGCGGCAAACGCGTTTGGTTCGCCGCAAATCAATGGGCCCTGCCTGCTGTCTCCGGAGGACACGTGAAACTTTACGGCTATTTCCGCTCATCGGCCGCCTACCGCGTTCGTATCGCACTCAATCTGAAAGACCTGCCCTACGAGATGACGTCAATCCATCTCACCAAGGATGGCGGCAAGCACAAGACAGCGGAATATCGCGCCATCAATCCGCAGATGCGCGTACCGACTCTGGAATTGTCGAATGGTGAGCGGATCCTGCAATCGCTGGCCATCATCGAATATCTCGATGAAGTGTTTCCGGAGCCTTCATTGCTGCCGGCGGAAGCGCTCGATCGTGCCCATGTGCGTGCGATTTCGCAGATCATCGCCTCCGATATTCATCCGCTGAACAACCTCGTGACTTTGAATGCGCTCAAAAAGCTCGGTCATGATCAGGCGGTTGTCGACGAATGGTATCGATCCTGGGTGCTCGCCGGCTTCGAGGCGATCGAACCGCTGCTCAAGCCGGGCCCCTATGCATTCGGCAATCGCGTCACATTGGCCGATGTCTGTCTGGTGCCGCAGATCTTCAACGCACGCCGCTTCAAGACACCGCTCGACGCGTTTCCGAAAATCCTTGCCGTCGAAGCCGCCTGCGCGAAGCTGCCGGCCTTCGAGAAGGCCCGTCCGGAAAATCAACCCGACGCTGAATAGGTCTCAGTTGCGCCGCTGGGTGCAACGGCTGCACGAGAGCAGAGCGTGAAAACAGAAAACATCATCCGTGTTGTCCTCTGGATGACCGGCACACTGTTCTCCTTCTCAGTGATGGCGGTTTCGATACGCCTGTTGGCCAACAAGCTGACGGTGTTCGAAATCCTGACGGTGCGCAGCGCCGGCGCGCTCATCATTCTGTTCAGCCTGCTTGCACTGCGGCCTGCGTTGCGTAGCCAGATCCCAACCAAGCGATTGCCGATGCATTTCTTCCGCGCGGCGATCCATTTCGCGGGTCAGTATTGCTGGGCCCTGAGCCTGACACTGCTGCCCTTTGCGTTGATCTTCGCGCTGGAGTTCACGCTGCCCGTCTGGGCACTGATCCTCTCGATCGCGATCCTTGGCGAGAAGCTCACCAGCGGGCGGATCGTCGTGATCGTCCTGGGCCTGATCGGCGCTCTTGTGATCCTGCGACCGGGCATTCAGGCGTTTCAGCCTGCTGCGCTGCTGGTGCTCGTCAGCTCCATCTTTTACGCAGTCTTCAATGTCTATACGAAGAAGATGACGGCGACCGAGACGACCTTCGGCATCGTCTTCTGGATGAACCTTTTGCAACTGCCACTCGGGCTGGCAGGAAGTGACCCGTTTTTCATTGCACGCTTGGACACATGGCAATACCTGCCGCTGGTCGGCGTCGGCGCTGCGGGCCTGTCCGCGCATTACTGCATCGCCAACGCTTTCCGCTACGGTGACGCGAGCGTGGTGATCCCGCTTGACTTCCTCCGCGTTCCCTTGATCGCCGTGGTCGGCTGGATGTTCTTCGGCGAGAGCGTCGATGCGCTCGTTTTTGTCGGCGCAGGTATCATTCTGGCCGGCATACTCTGGAATTTGCGGGCCGAGGCAAAAAGCGGCAACGCAAATCTCGACCTTCCGGAAGACGAAGGCCTGCCCGAGCCGCGCAAATAGCCCGCCGTCCCACGAATTGGGCGCGCGACCAGCGACTGATTTGAGAATTTGCTTGGCGCTTAACCGTTTGATAACCATCCCGGCGCCTCATTCGGAGGGCACTGAGGGGCACGTTCAGCGGGAACCCAATGAAAAGCATGGCCCGATCCATCGCCTTGAGAACCTTGTCGCTTGGTGGCCTCGTGCTGGCCTGCAGCCTTGTCGGCGCGTCAGCCCAGCAATTCCCCTCATCCGGACGCGATCAGGTGTGCCAGCGGCTTGAGGGCCAGCTCGCCTCCATCGATCGTTCGGGGGGCGATCCCGGCCGCATGGAGCAGATTCGTCGCCTCGAGGAGATGGCGGGACGCCAGCAGGCCGACCTTGACCGCGCCACCATGCAATCGCGGCGGCTGGGGTGCGACGCCAATGGCTTCTTTCAGCTCTTCGGCGGTGGTGGCCGATCGGACCAATGCGGGCCGTTGAACAACCAGATCCAGCAGATGCGCTCCAACCTGGCGCGTCTCCAGGGCGACCTCCAGCGCTTTCAAGGCGCCGGCGCAGGCTATGAGCGAGACAATCAGCGCCGTGCGGTCCTGACGGCCCTGGCGCAGAACGATTGCGGACCGCAATACCGCTCGCAGGCCGCAGCCGCCGCCCCGGGGCCGCGTAATTTCTTCGAGCAGCTTTTTGGCGGGCCAGGCTCGATCGTCGCGCCTGAACACGATCCGAGCGCCGTTAGCGGCGGCGCATATCGGACCGTGTGCGTGCGCACCTGTGACGGCTATTTCTTCCCGATTTCGTTCTCGACCTCCCCCGATCGTTTCCAGGACGACGAAGCGACCTGCCAGCGCATGTGCCCGGCCGCTGAAGCCGTGCTCTACTCCCATCGCAATCCGGGCGAAGACATGCGGCAGGCGGTCTCGAACGGCGGCCGGCTCTACACCGAGCTTCCCAACGCATTCAAATACCGCACGGAATGGAATGCCTCCTGCGCCTGCAAGGCCGCCAATGAAAGCTGGGCCAATGCGGTGAAGGACGATCCATCACAACCGGCGGATCGCGGCGATATCATCGTCACCGAGGAACGCGCCCGCCAGATGTTGGTCCCCCGCGACGCTAAGGGACGACAGCCGTCAGCTCAGAAGGCCGGACAGAAAGGCACCGCTCCCGCGGCTGTCGAAACCGCGCCGGCAGTGCCGGCCGCGGCCGAGGCGCCTGCAGCCGAAACCGGCGAGAAGAAGCCGATCCGGACCGTTGGTCCGAAATTCCTGCAGACGCAGTAATCCGTCTCTTTTCATCCGGCGTGAGCGGATCTCTCGGTCCCCGCTTACCCGGGGACGAACGGATGATGTGGCGACTTCGAACCCCTAAAAGTCGAACGCCTCCGAACGAGCCGTCACGTTGTTGACGATCGTCGTGTCCGGCTTGGGCAGCGGCGTGCCGGGGTCGCGAAACTTGTTGGTGATCGGATAGCGCCGGTCACGGCCGAACCCACGCAGCGTCACCTTCACGCCCGGCGCAGCCTGCCGGCGCTTGTATTCGGCGAGGTTGAGCATGCGATCAACGCGTGTGACGATCGCCGCATCGAAACCCGCCGCAACGATATCGGCGATCGGCTGCTCCTGTTCCACCAGCCGCTCCAGGATCTGATCCAGCATGTCGTAAGGCGGCAGCGAATCCTGATCCTTCTGGTTTTCACGCAATTCCGCCGTCGGCGGCTTGGTGATGACATTCTCCGGAATGACCACACCATCGGGACCGAGAGCGCCATCCGGCTTCCACCGATTGCGCAATGCGCTCAGGCGGAAGACCTCGGTCTTGTAGAGATCCTTGATCGGGTTGAAGCCACCATTCATGTCGCCATACAGCGTCGCATAGCCGGTCGACATTTCCGACTTATTGCCGGTCGTCATCACCATCGAGCCGAACTTGTTCGACAGCGCCATGAGGATGGTACCGCGCGCACGCGCCTGCAAATTCTCTTCGGTCACGTCACGCTTGAGGCCTTCGAACACTGGGGCCAGCGCCTGTTCGAGCCCCAATACGGCACTCTCGATCGGCACGATGTCGTAGCGAATGCCCAGCGCCAATGCGATCGCGGCAGCATCCGCGAATGACTCCTCCGACGTGAACTTGTAGGGCAACATCACCGCGCGCACGCGATCGCGACCGAGGGCATCCACGCCGATCGCAGCAACGAGCGCGGAATCGATCCCGCCCGACAGACCGAGAACGACGCCGGGAAAACCGTTCTTGTTGACGTAATCACGCAGCCCGAGAACGCAGGCCGCGTAATCGGTCCGGTCCTGCGGATCGAGTGTCGCCATCGGCCCGCCTTCGCAACGCCAGCCATCGGCTTCCCGCACCCAATGCGTCGTCACCACGCATTCCTCGAAAGCCGGAAGCTGCACGGCGAGAGAGGCATCCGCGTTCAGCACGAAGGATGCGCCCTCAAAGACGAGTTCGTCCTGGCCGCAGATCTGGTTGGCGTAGAGCAGCGGCAGGCCGGTCTCGGTGACGCGTGCAACAGACACACTGAGCCGCTGGTCGACGACACCGCGGCGATACGGCGAGCCGTTCGGCACCAGCAGGATTTCGCCGCCGGTCTCGGCGATGCATTCGGCCGGCTCCGGCCCCCAGATGTCTTCACAGATCGGAATGCCGATGCGGACACCGCGAAAGTTGACCGGGCCCGGCATCGGCCCGATGGAAAAGACGCGCTTCTCGTCGAACACGCCATAATTCGGCAGGTCCACCTTGAAGCGCAACGCCGCGATCCGGCCGCCGTCGAGCAATGCCACGGCGTTATAGAGCTTGCCATTCTCGGCCCACGGCGTGCCGACGACGACCGCCGGGCCACCCTGCCCGGTCTCCCGCGCCAGCTCCTCGACAGCCGCCCGGCAGGCCGCCTGAAAGGCCGGTTTCAGGACAAGGTCTTCCGGCGGATAGCCGGCGATGAACAATTCCGGAAACACGATGAGGTCGGCATCGGCCGCATGGACGCGGGCAGCCCGCACCTTCGCGGCATTGCCGGCAACATCGCCGACAACAGGATTCAGCTGGGCAATGGCGATGGCGAGGCGATCTACGGGACGAGCGTTCATGAGTGGTTATCTAGCGCGGCACAGCGGCAGCCCGCAATGCATGGTCAGCTCCACCACAACCCAGCAATGCGTTCTCCGAGTGCCACCAGCCAGACGAAACCCGCCAGCAGTAAGGTCAGTCCAACCGCGGCGGAGCCCATATCCTTGACCTGACCGATCATCGGATCGTGCTCGCGGGTCACGCGATCGGCAAGCTTCTCGATTGCTGTGTTCAAGAGTTCAACGATGAGGATCGCGGCAACAACACCGATCAATGCGACGCGCATCCACAGATCCGTTGCAATGATGAGCGCGAGCGGCACAGACAGCAAAAAGGCAACGAGTTCCTGCCGGAAAGCCGCCTCGCTGGACGCCGCGGCGCGCAATCCATTGAGGGTGTTGACCGTAGCTCGCAGGATACGTTGCAAGGAGAAGCGCCCCGACAGGATTCAAACGATTCTGGCGCCGACTAAATCAGAAAATCGGTCCTGTTTCAGCTTTCGCGATCGCGATCATGCAGGGCACGACCGCGATCGCAAATGCGTGTGGCCTGTTTGCCGGCCACGATTGACTGCCTCCCTGGCAATCTTGGGTGCGACCGGATTCTGCTGATCCTTTGGCCGCGCCGTGTATGCGTAATATTTGAACCGAATTGTTTTCGATTTATTGCCACGCGCGGCCCGCAAGACCGGCGCGCTCGATGCAGCGTTAACAGGCGGGAAATTTGCTGGGAGGACACGCGGCGGAATGTCGAAAAGCCCCGTAAATTCGGGGTTTTTCGCATCAAGATTTTGTTCAGGATAGATATGCACAGAGCGCTTTTGGTGCGCGCTGGATCGCACGAGCCCGCAACGCCGTGACGGCGTTACGGTATTTGGCTTCCGGGTCCAGCGTTTCACGCTGTCCCGGAGTGACCAAATCAACGAAACGACGTTAAAGCCCAGCCACCTGCGGGAACGGCTTCGCGTTGGATTCCCGTTCCTTCTTCAGCAGCTCGGCCACCAGGAATGCCATGTCGATGGACTGTTCGGCATTCAGGCGCGGATCGCAGAAGGTGTGATAGCGATCATTGAGGTCGGCATCCGAGATCGCGCGCGCGCCACCAGTGCATTCAGTGACGTTCTGCCCAGTCATCTCCAGATGCACACCGCCGGCGTATGTGCCCTCTGCCGCATGTACAGCGAAGAACTCCTTCACCTCGGACAGGACGCGATCGAAAGGCCGTGTCTTGTAACCCGAGACCGAGGTGATGGTGTTACCGTGCATCGGATCGCACGACCACACCACCTGACGTCCCTCGCGCTTCACAGCACGAACGAGCGCCGGCAGATGTTCGCCAACCTTCTCGTTGCCGAAACGGCCGATCAGCGTCAGCCGGCCCGGTTCGTTTTCCGGATTGAGAATGTCGATCAGCTTGAGCAGATCGTCCGCCTTCAGTGACGGTCCGCATTTCAGGCCGATCGGATTCTTAATGCCGCGACAATATTCCACATGCGCGTGATCGGGCTGACGCGTCCGGTCACCAATCCAGACCATGTGGCCCGAGGTGCAATACCAGTCGCCGCTGGTCGAATCGATGCGCGTCATCGCCTCTTCGTAGCCAAGCAGCAGCGCTTCGTGGCTCGTGTACAAATCGGTCGTGCGCAATTCGGGATGGCTTTCGAGATCGAGACCGCAAGCGCGCATGAAGCCGAGCGCCTCGGAGATACGATCCGCCAATTCCTGATACCGACGCGCCTGCGGCGAATCCTTCACGAAGCCGAGCATCCATTGATGCACGGTCGCGAGATTGGCGAAGCCACCATGCGCGAAGGCGCGCAGCAGGTTCATCGTCGCAGCCGACTGACGATAGGCCTCGATCTGACGGCGCGGATCGGGGATGCGCGCTTCCGGCGTGAACTCGTTGCCGTTGATGATGTCGCCGCGATAGCTCGGCAATTCGACATCACCCTGTTTCTCGGTCGGCGACGATCGCGGCTTGGCGAACTGGCCGGCGATGCGGCCGATCTTCACCACCGGCGATCCGCCGGCAAAGGTCAGCACCACCGCCATCTGCAGAAACACGCGGAAGAAGTCGCGGATGTTGTTGGGACCGTGTTCGACATAGCTCTCGGCGCAGTCGCCACCCTGAAGCAGAAAAGCCTCGCCGGCGCAGACGCGCGCGAGCTGCTTCTTCAGGTTGCGGGCCTCACCTGCAAAAACCAGCGGCGGAAAGCTGGCGAGCTGCTTCTCTACAGCGGTCAGGGCCGCTGGGTCCGGATAATCCGGCACCTGGACGATTGGCTTTCCACGCCAGCCATCGGGTGTCCAACGTTCGGGCATTGTCGCTACTCCTGCGGCCATTAGCCTGGCGGCCGCTCCCAGTCGGCCGCCTTATAGCCGGGCCGGAGAGCCCTTGCCATCATCACGTTGCCCGGTCCTGACATGCAGGCGCTTGCGGCCGCGGTCTTGCAGGTATCGGACGCCGCCAAGTTTATTGCGCGACGAGGTTCGGGAGCCCCTGCATCCTGCGGACGGCCGGCGGGTTCCAGCGCCCGGTCAGGGCGTCCGATTGCGGCGCATAGAGCCGCATCGTCAGGTTGAACGGACCCTTGGGTGCCGGCAGCCAATTTGCCTCCCTGTCCTTGCCGGGGTTCGCGTTCTGGAAATAGAGGTCCAGCGATCCGTCGGGATTGTACTGGAACGGCATCCAGGAACTCACGGCGAAGCGGTTCAGGCTGTTGGCAACCTGGAAACCGTCCGGGTCGTAAAGCGTGATCGACCAGAACGCATTGACCGGCGGCATCGTGCCCCTGTCGAAATGCAGCACGTATTTCTGCGCGCCGGTCAGCGGCTGCCCGGTCTCGTCGCCGAGATTGAGAGGATAGATCGCATCCTCGGGCAAATTTGCGCCGAGACCAGCCTGCGCAACGATCGCGCGTTTCAGATAGTAATTGCCATACACCCCCATCGTATCGGTATTCATCGACCAGTGATTGGCGACGCGCGCCAGGGTCGGAATCTTCCATTCCATCAGCCGCTGGCCGGCTGCCGGCGCACCAGCCAGGCCCGCCCTGACGGCCGGCGGGGCCTTGTCCAGATCAAAGC
>JAEYVN010000016.1 GCA_023431725.1 Pseudomonadota bacterium | reverse complement strand
GGCTTATCCGTTGTCAACGCCGGGCGTTCGCCTGAAATATTCTCCGGACGATCATTGGTCACTGCTGGTCGCGCTCTTCAACGGCAATCCGGGCGACCAGGCGAGGGCCAATCGGCATGGTTCGAATTTTCGGGTCAACGATCCGCCGTTGGTGATGGCCGAGCTGCAATATCGATACAATCAGGACAAGGCATCGTCAGGTCTGGCAGGAATTCTCCGCCTTGGCGGCTGGTATCATTTCGGCAAATTCGACGATCAGCGGTTCGACGAGACCGGGCTGTCGCTCGCCAATCCTTTCAGCAGCGGCATCGCGCGTCAGTTTCGCACCACCAGCGGGATCTACGGCATTTTCGATCAGCAGATCTATCGGCCGGCGGGAGGCGACGCCAACAGCGGCATCAGTGTCTTCGGACGCTTTGCCGGCACGCAATCCGACCGCAATCTCGTCGATCTGTTTATCGATACGGGGATCGTGTTCTCGGGGATGCTGCCGGGGCGGCCGGATGACAAGTTCGGCGCCAGCCTGATCTATGCCCGCATGTCCGATCAGGCGAGGGGCCTCGATCGCGACACGATCGCGATGCTGGGCGAGTTACAGCCGGTTCGGGATTACGAAGCGCTGATGGAAATCAGCTACCAGGCGCAGATCAGGCCAGGCTGGACCGTACAACCGCTGTTTCAATACGTGTTCCATCCGGGCGGGAATGTACCGGATGCCGCTGTTCCTGGCCGTGCCGTCCGCAGCGGCGCCCTGTTCGGTATGCGCAGCACATTGACCTATTAACGGGCGGCGAAACGGGTGGCGATGCTCAGGGAAAAACCTGATAGCGGATCGACGGCAGGCTGGGCCGCGGTTCCGCCGTGGTCACCGAAACGCCGATCGGCTGAACCTCGGTCTTGATGGCCTGGCGTGGCGGGGGCTCGGTGCGTGCCAGCGTCGAACTCGTGCCGGCCAGCGCGAACAGGAGGGCAAGGACCCACATCGTCACCGAGATCAGCGACGTCCACATCGCGAAGGTGAGATAGACATCGCGCAGGACCGTCGAACTGGCCCATTGCGCGTAGGCTTCCGGCGGCCGGAAGTCCTTGTCGATATAGAGCCACATCTCGGTGCGGCGATAATCCTTGGTGAGTGCTTCCCGCGCCTTCAGGATCAGGATGAAGGCCATGATCGTCGTCAGGAAGCCGCCGGCCTGAAAGGCCAGTATCGGGTCGAACGACATCCCGGTCATGACGCAGAAGATGCCGAGCGAGGCAAAGCCGCAGGCGCGCAGAACCGTTTCATACGCAATGCGGCGCATATGCTCCATGGTCGCTCCGGCCTGGTTGTCCCACCCGCAGGTCGATTATAACAAAACGCCGTTCCTCAGCCGGGTCACGAACCGGTGTTGCCGCCTTGGTCAGCCCCAACCGTGGAGCCAACCTATCAAATCCATGACGCCAAAAGTCCGAGCGCAAACAGAAACGATGCGATGCCGGCTGCGCTCTTGGCGCCGCTCAGCAGCATGGTCTCGAGCTGCTCATAGGCGTAAGCGCGTCCGGCCGCGCCGGTCGGGCGCTCGTCCGGCTGCATCACCAGCCATGGTTCCGTCGCAACCACCCGGTCTTCCGTCAGGAAGAGGGCGCGCACCAGCATGACAGTCGCGAAAAACATGGCGACCGACGCGCCGATCACCAAGGCCAGCGGCAGGTCGAAACTATAGGCAATCATCAGAATGCCGGCGGCCAGGGTGGCAATGCTGGCATCGCGGACGACGGTGTAAAACGCAAAGCGTGAGAACGTGTCCATGCGGGTCTCCTGATCGAATTGGACACCTGCTCCTTTGACCCTTCCTCTCCAGGACGCATCGACTTTTCAGCGTTTTCAAAGCAAACGCCGTGCCGTGCGTCCGGCCTTCCGAAACGCGACGACAGCCAAGGTGGTTCCGGAAAGCGGCGAGAAAAGGTCCGAGGTGAAGGTCCGTTCAGAGACCGATCTTGAGGAAATTGCCGATGGCGGGCAGCGTCAGCAATGCCGTGCCGGCAAGCCAGATCCAGAGCGAGGTCACCGTGGAATCGTCCTTGGCACCGATATAGCGCTCATAGAGCGCGGCAGGGATGCCGGCCAGGATCACGGTGCCGGTGGACAGCATCAGCGACGAGAAATAGGCGATCGCGGCGGTGCTGCCGAACAGCGGTTCGGCCATCAGATAGGCGGACAGCTGGAAGACGAAGAAGAACGCCGGATTGAAGATGCCGTTGATCATCCCGAAAAAGGCGATGCCGATGTAATAGAAATTGCGCTCGGTCATGCGCCACCTGCCTTCAGGAGGCCGAACGAGAAGAAGATGACCAGCCATAGAACTCGCAGCCAGAACAGCCAGACGAATCCGAACAGCCATTGCACGACGGGCGCCGCCGCCTTGGGTGTCACGACGGCCACGACTTTGAGAAACGGATCGGTGATCGCGCAAAAGCCGCGCCAGATATAGTTCTGCGATGTCGGCTCGACCAAAAGGCCCAGCAAGGCGCGGCCGAGCATCGTGTACATGACCACGGCCAGAATGAAATTTGGCACGTGGAAGTACCACAGGCTCCAGAAGGACGTCATCTGCACTCTGACAAATCTCCGGCGATCGAATGACCCTACTTATAGCCATTCAACGTCAGTAAGAAAAATTGCGGGGCCCCAAGATACTTGGGACCCCGCTGTGTTGAGACCCTTCGTCGGGCTTAGTCTTTTTCCTGCAGGACCGTGCGGCCGCGCGGCTTGCGGATTTCATCCACGAAAGCCTGCATTTCCTTCGA
>JAEYVN010000014.1 GCA_023431725.1 Pseudomonadota bacterium | reverse complement strand
CGCCTTCGACACGCGCGAACATCCCGGCACGATCGTCGTCGATCCGAATGCGCGCTATGCCTATCTCGTTCTGCCGCAGGGCCGTGCGCTTCGCTATGGCGTCGGTGTCGGCAAGGAAGAGGCGTTCAATTTCCAAGGTGAGGCGATCATCGCCCGCAAGGCGGAATGGCCGCGCTGGACGCCCACGCCTAACATGATCCGCCGCGAGCCGGAGCGGTATGGCCCCTATGCCGGCGGCATGTCAGGCGGGCCGGACAATCCGCTGGGTGCGCGAGCGCTCTATCTTTACAGGAACGGTCGCGACACGTTCTACCGTTTGCACGGCACCAACGACCCATCATCGATAGGCACGATGGTTTCGTCAGGTTGCGTGCGTCTGCTCAACCAGGACATCATCGATCTGCATCGGCGCGTCCCGGTCAACACGAAGGTCGTCGTGCGGCCCGCAAGCGGCGCTGCGATCGGTTAAAGCAGAAATTTAAAAGCAGAATTCAAAGATCGATCGCGCGCGCTTAATCGCGCCGATCTCTCATGTATCGCTCGAGGAAGACTACCGCGAGCTGGCGCTCGTCATCGGTCGCCTGTTTGAAGGCGGCTTCCTGCATCTCGACGACCCATTTCTCGCCGCCGGAGCCTTCTCGTGCCAGCGTGAGCCACATCAGCCCGCGGGCGGCCTGACGCGGCGCGAGTTCACCCTTGAAGATCAGATGACCAAGCAGGGCCTGCGCACGGGCCTGCCCCTTGTGGGCGGCAAGACCAAGCCAGCGCAGCGCCTGGCGCGGATCCTTCATCCCGCCGACACCGTCGAGGAACAGCTTGGCGAGGCTGTATTGCGCATCCGCGTCACCGAAGTAGGACGCCGCATAGGAGTACATTTCCCGTGCGCGGTCGGGATCAGCCTTCACCGAGGTATTGGGAATACCTTCCAGGTAATAATGGCCGAGCTGGACGAAGGCGTTGGCCACGAAGCGCGCCTGCGGCAGATGCGGTGAATCCTCGGCATGGGTATTGGCGATGCGGCTGAAATACTGGAAGGCCCGCAGATCGTTGCGCTGGACACCCTCGCCGGCCGCATACATCCGGCCCAGCTTCCATTGCGCCAGCGCATGACCCTGCTCCGCCGCATATTGCAGCGACGAAAGCGCCTTGTCGTTCTCTCCCGCCTTCAGTGCGGACGTACCGGAGCGGAACGCCTCGATCGGCGTGACGGGAGGTTTGGAATCCGCCGGGGTGCGCGTGCCATCAAAGGCAAACGCCGGCGCCAGCGTGAGCGCGCAGGTCAGAAGACTGAGACGCGCAACGCTACTCGTCCGCATAGCTGATGGTCTCGGCCTTCGCGCCGGGATGCGTGACGGCACCACTGACTGCAGGTCCCACCTGCTGCGCGTATTTCCAGAGATAACCCGAGCCGTGATCGTTGCTACGCGGCTTCCATTCGGCCTTGCGCTTTGCCAGCTCCTCGTCCGACAGCTTAACATTCAGAAGGCCCTGTTCGGCATCCAGCTCGATGATGTCGCCATCCTGCAGCAATCCGATCGGGCCGCCGACCGCGGCTTCCGGACCGACATGGCCGACACAGAAGCCACGCGTTGCGCCGGAGAAACGTCCGTCGGTGATGAGCGCAAGCTTGTCGCCCATGCCCTGGCCGTACAGCGCAGCCGTGGTCTGCAGCATCTCGCGCATGCCCGGACCACCGCGCGGTCCCTCGTAGCGAATGACGAGAACCTCGCCTTCCTTGTATCTGCGATTTTTGACGGCATCGAAGCAGGCCTCTTCGCCATCGAAGCAACGCGCCGGACCGGTAAACTTCAGGTTAGACATACCGGCGACTTTCACGATCGCGCCATCGGGCGCGAGATTGCCTTTCAGGCCCACGACACCGCCTGTGACCGTGATCGGCTTCGAGGTGGGACGCACAACGTCCTGTTCTGGATTCCACTTCACGGACTTCAGGTTCTCAGCAATTGTACGGCCGGTTACGGTCATGCAGTCACCGTGCAGATGGCCGCCATCGAGCAGCGCCTTCATCACCAACGGTATGCCACCTGCTTCAAACAAATCCTTGGCGACATAACGGCCACCCGGTTTCAAATCGGCGATATATGGTGTCCTTTTGAAGACCTCGGCGACATCGAACAGGGTGAATTCAATGCCGGCTTCGTGAGCGATAGCCGGAAGGTGCAGCGCAGCATTGGTCGAACCACCGGATGCGGCGACCGTTGCCGCCGCATTCTCCAGCGCCTTGCGGGTCACGATATCGCGCGGACGAAGACCGGACAGAACGAGGTCCATGACCTTTTCGCCCGCGGTCATGCAGAACGCGTCACGGATTTCATAAGGCGCAGGCGCACCGGCCGAATACGGCAAGGCAAGACCGATCGCTTCAGACACCATCGCCATGGTGTTGGCGGTGAATTGCGCACCGCAGGCGCCGGCCGACGGACAGGCGGCCTGTTCAAGCCCGAACAGATCTTCGTCCGACATCGCACCGACCGAGTGCTTGCCGACGGCCTCGAACACGTCCTGCACGGTAACCTGCTGGCCCTTGAAGGTGCCCGGCAGGATCGAACCGCCATAGATGAAAATCGACGGCACGTTCAAACGAACCATCGCCATCATCATGCCGGGCAGCGACTTGTCACAGCCGGCCAGACCAACCAGCGCGTCGTACGCATGCCCGCGCATCGTCAATTCCACGGAGTCGGCGATCACTTCGCGCGACGGCAAGGACGCACGCATGCCGCCATGGCCCATAGCGATGCCGTCGGTCACGGTGATGGTGCAGAATTCGCGCGGCGTACCGCCGGCTGACGACACGCCCTTCTTGACCGCCTGGGCCTGACGCATCAGCGAGATGTTGCACGGCGCCGCTTCGTTCCAGCAGGATGCGACACCGACCAGCGGCTGATGAATCTGGGCCGTGGTGAGCCCCATCGCGTAAAGATAAGACCGATGCGGCGCCCGCTCGGGACCCTCGGTGACATGGCGGCTGGGCAGCTTTGCTTTCAGATTGGTCTTTACGTCCATAATTCTACTCGACTGTTCCTGCCCTTCAGCGCGCACAAAAATAAGTACGGCCTCTTTCTTACGCTTCGTGTCGGCGACGCCTATGGCCAAATCGCGGCGCCAGGAGCACAAGCTTCAAATGTCCCTAATGTGTGGCGTGGAAGACACAAATTTAGCAGCGGAGCAACACTCGTTACGCCGCCCGTGTCCCAAATAGTTACAGTCCTGTGGAATGCAGACCGTAATCAACGTGAATTGAAGGTCAGTGCGACGCCGCTTCGCCCGACGCCACGCGGGGTCAGCTGCATCGTCTCCATGC
>JAEYVN010000579.1 GCA_023431725.1 Pseudomonadota bacterium | reverse complement strand
TTGAACGGGCCAGGATTCGACCAGACGTCAAAGACTAGACACGTTCATGGCCGGAGCAAGCCCCGGCCATGAGTCAGATAGACAGTCAGATCAATTTTGCGTCGCAGTGTGGCGTTTAAGCGCAGCGCGCGCTTATGCGCGCTCGAGACACATCGCAATGCCCATGCCGCCGCCGATGCACAGCGTGGCGAGGCCCTTCTTCGCGTTGCGCTTCTCCATTTCGTAGAGCAGCGTGGTGAGCACGCGCGCACCCGAGGCACCGATCGGATGCCCGATGGCGATCGCGCCGCCGTTGACGTTGACCTTGCCGGTATCCCAGCCGAGATCCTTGTTCACCGCACAGGCCTGAGCCGCAAAGGCCTCGTTGGCCTCGATCAGATCGAGGTCCTCGATCTTCCAGCCGGCTTTCTTCAAGGCCGAGCGCGACGCCGGGATCGGGCCGGTGCCCATGATGGACGGGTCAACACCGGCATGCGCCCAGGACGCGATGCGGGCGAGGATCGGACGGCCTTCCTTCTGCGCCTGCGACGCCTTCATCAGCACCACAGCGGCGGCGCCGTCATTGATGCCCGAGGCGTTGGCGGCGGTGACGCTGCCTTCCTTGTCGAAGGCGGGACGCAGCTTGGCGATCGATTCGATCGTCACGCCGGCCTTCGGATACTCGTCGGTATCGACCACGATATCGCCCTTGCGCGACTTGATGGTGACGGCGGCGATCTCGTCCTTGAACTTGCCGGCCTTCATCGCGGCCTCGGCCTTGTTCTGCGAGGCGACTGCGAACTCGTCCTGCTGCTGGCGGGTGATCTGCCACTGCTTGGCGACATTCTCGGCGGTCGTGCCCATGTGGTAGCCGTTGAAGGCATCCCAGAGGCCGTCCTTGATCATGGTGTCGACCATCTGGAAATCGCCCATCTTCACGCCACCGCGCAGATGTGCGCAATGCGGCGCCATGCTCATGGATTCCTGCCCACCGGCGACCACGATCTCGGAATCGCCGTTCAGGATGGCCTGATAGCCAAGCGCCACGGCCCGCAGACCCGAACCGCAGAGCTGGTTTACGCTCCAGGCAGGGCTCTCGACCGGGATACCGGCCGCAATCGAGGCCTGGCGGGCCGGATTCTGCCCTTCGCCGGCCGTGAGGATCTGCCCCATGATCACTTCGGAGACCTGCGGCGCCTCGATGCCCGAGCGCTGGAGCGCGGCCGCGATGGCCACCTTGCCAAGCTCGTGTGCGGGAAGGTTTGCGAACGCGCCGTTGAATGCACCGACCGGCGTACGCGCGGCTCCGACGATGACGATATCATCTTGCATGACATGTGCTCCTTGTCCGTTGGCGACCGCATAGCATGCCGCGGCCATCCCGCAAAACCGCCGGTCGTGCAATCCCGCATGGCGCGGTCCGAACAAAACTGTGGCCCGCGCCGAAGAAACCGCCTATTTTGAATCCATCGGCCCATTCTTCCGGGTGTTCAGCGGCGTGCCAATCAAGCGGTGTCATGGCAAAATCCGACGAACCGATCACGATCAAGAAATACGCCAACCGGCGCCTCTACAATACCGGGACCAGCACGTATGTAACGCTGGAAGACCTGGCGACAATGGTGAAAGCCGGCGAGAACTTCGTCGTCTATGATGCCAAGAGCGGTGAAGACATCACACGCTCCGTGCTTGCCCAGATCATCTTCGAACAGGAAAACAAGGAAGGGCAGAATCTTCTGCCGATCAATTTCCTGCGTCAGCTCATTCGCTTCTACGGCGATTCGATGCAGATGATGGTGCCGCGCTATCTCGAAGTGTCGCTGGAATCCTTCACCAAAGAGCAGGAAAAGCTGCGCCAGCAGATGTCGCAGGCCTTCGGTGTGAACGTGCCGTCCTTCGGTCCGATGGAAGAACAGGTCCGGCGCAACATGGAGATGTTTCAGAAGACATTCTCGATGTTCTCGCCGTTCATCCCGACTCCCAAAGAACCGGCATCCGGTACAGCCAACGACGCGCCGAAGCCCGCTTCAACCTCGTCCGACGACATCGACGCTCTCAAGCGTCAGATCGAGGACATGCAGCGCAAGATCGACAAGATCAGCGACAAGGAATAACGCGTCGGCATCGATCCCCGGCTCCCTAACATTCCGGCCGTAATGGTTATGCATGACTGCAGAATCGAACGGCCGAAGCTTTGTCGATATTCCGAGAGAGCCAACCCTCTCTCAGCCGCTTGACACACCGCCGCTGCGGATATGGCTTCCCGCGGAATTGAGTTCACGCGCCGGACCGTGGGTTACGTTTGGTTTAATCGGCGGAACGATCATGTTGGGCGGCTCGTTGGCAGCACTGAGCGCCGGTATCATCCATGCCGTAAGCTTGCGTTCAGCGGCCGACGTCGTTGTTGCGTTGCTGTTCCTCATGAACGCAACGATCGGCGCATTCATGCTCCTGATGGCCGTGACGGGCTTTGTGGATCTTGTCAGGGGCGCGCGTTTACTCGTACTCGGACCGCACAGCTTTATGGATCGCCGCCAGTGCCGCGAGGCTATTGCCTGGTCGAATGTGTCCTACGCAAAGGTGACTTATACGCGATGGGGCTTCGCTGGCGTCTATCTAAAATTGCGACATCCGGTCAAAGCGTGCCACAACCCTTTCCGGATTGGCACGATGTTCGCGCTCTGGCGCCGGCGGGCGGATGAACTCCACGTCTCAATCATTTTCCTGAACTGGAGCGGGCATGACATCGCTCACACGATACTGGCGCTTGTAAAGCGGCATGGCGGCGCAACGGACCTCGGGAGCCCCGACCCATGGCGCGACTGGCTGAATGCCAGAGCGTTCGGATCAACGACCGCGAAGCATGCTCTGAAACGCAGGTTGTCACTTCTCAGACTTTGGCAGCGCGCTTTTCGCGCGACAATGCGATGGGCCGTTCAAACCGCGCCTGCCCAATATATTCGCCCTGCAGATAATCACAGCCCCAGGCCGCCAGCATCGCTGCGGTCTGCGCATCCTGCACCCATTCGGCAACGCTTTGCAGCTTGAGGCCATGCGCCAGCTCCAGCATCGCGCGCACGAATGTGCGGTCATCCGATGAGTGCGCGAGATTCTTGATGAAGGCACCGTCGATCTTGATCATATCGACGCCCAGCTTGCGCAGATTCCGGAACGACGTATTGCCGGCGCCGAAATCGTCGATGGCAATGCGCGCGCCGAGATCCTTCACCCGCGCAACGAACCCGCGCGCATTGTCGATGTCGTGAATGGCAACCGTCTCGGTGATTTCCACAATCAGACGTTCGGCCACATCGGTGTGCAGCTTGAGCATGGCTTCCAGCTGCGCCCACCAGTCCGGATCCAGCGTCGAAGAGGCCGAGACATTGACGCTGGCCCGCAGTTCGGGATTGGCCACCATCTCCGATAGGGCCAGTTCGAGCATCCGCTGGTCGAGCAGACGAACGATGCCGAGCCGCTCGGCGACCGGCATGATATCGCTGGCGGATATCATTTCCCCGTCCACGCCCTGGATCCGCAGCAGGCATTCGTAGAAGGCGCCGTCCCGCGTGTGCGCATCCACGACGGGTTCGTAAGCCAGCACGATCCGCTGCTGGTTGAGCGCCGTCACGATGCGATCGGTTGCACGTATGTTTTCACGACGCATCACGTCGCGCTCGGCATTCGGCTGATAGACCAGAAACGACCCCGGCCTTTTTTCCTTCGCAAGATCGAGCGCCTCCTGCGCGCGCGAGAGCACATCATGCACATCGCGCGCATGGCGCGGCGCGACGACACCGCCGATCGTGCCGGTCACCGAGATCGGTCCGCCCGTCGTGACGATGACATCGTGACGGATACGGCCGAGAAACCGTTCAGCCGCGATACCGATTTCGTCAGGCGAGCAATCGCGCAGCACCAGCGCGAATTTGTTGCCGGAAAACCGGCCGAGACAATCGTCGCTGCGCATCGTGCTGCGCAATCGACGCGCGACGATGCCGATCACTTCGTCGGCGATTTCATAGCCATAGGCCTCGTTGATGCGTCCCAGATTGTCGATCGCCACCAGCAGGACACTGCAATCGGTTCCGGTGCGGGTCGCCTCCTCCAGCCGTTTTTCGAGCTGCTCGGTCAGGTGCCAGCGATTGATCTCGCCGGTGAGCGGGTCGAACCGGGAGAGATAGGCCAGATGCTCTTCGTGTTCGCGCCGGTCGTTGATGACGCGAATGAGCCCTTGCGCGCGCTCCGGTTTGCCGTCCTTGCCGGCAAACCACCGGCCGGTGTCCTCGATCCAGAGTTTCGGTCCGCGCGGCCTTGTCCGGATGGCATATTGAATCTGATAGGCGACGCCCGCGCCGAGATCGCGCATCGCTGACTGCGTCACGGCGTCGGCACGCGTCGTTGCGTTGTCGGTATCGAGCAACATCGCAAAGTGACGGCCGGTCGAAATCGCCCTGGTATTGTGCAGGCCGAGCAATGCCGGCGCATTGTCGCTCCATGTCAGCGCGTCGGAAGCGATTTGCCATTCGTAGGCCGCTTCACCACTCAATGTCAGGATGGCTGCGACATCGAGGTTCGATGCAGCATCGGTGATGCCTGGATCGCGGGCATCCGCATTCAGTTCGACCGGACGGAAGGTCTTGGTCACCCAACAGCCCTTTGCGCATCCCCCCGGCCGGGGCAGGCCCAGCCAACCGCACAAGTCTGAAGAGCAACTCTAAAGAAAGGGGAAAAGGACCATTTCACTTTGTATCGAACTGGTACCTCTGATCGCGCCGTGCATTATCCGGCACGCGGATTGCGACCTTCATGGCAAATGGGGCGTTAATGTCCCAGCTTGAGGCAGGAGGCGGCAGTGGCGGCGGAGAACGTGAACCGCGACGGCGGGACAGGTGGCGCAGATCGGGACGGCGCGGACACATCGACGTCACGGGCTCTGGTCGCCGTTAACCCCGTCGGCAGCGAGCGCCATGCCCGCACCCGGCCGGCCGACGCGATGTTCCTGGCGCATATGTTCGCCACCAAATTGCGCGCACCGCAGACCTGCGAGAAGCGCCGGGCGACGCCGGACGATGCCGATGTGAGCTATCGCAGGGCGACACAGCCGGCGGCGCGGACCGGGCGGATTGTTTCCAGGAAGATTTGACACGGCTTCGTTTGAGCTTGTGCCATCTGCACCGTCC
>JAEYVN010000562.1 GCA_023431725.1 Pseudomonadota bacterium | reverse complement strand
GCCTTTCCGTTCTCGGCTTCGACCGTTTTCAAACCGGCCTTCTCGACCGTCGAGCGTACCACCGCGCGTACATCCTCGCTGTCGTCCACCACGAGCACCACGGCCTCCCGTGATTTCAGGGCAAACCGGCGCAACAATTCGAGCAGCCGATTGCGATCGACCGGCTTGGTCATGTATTCCGCCGCGCCGAGCGAATAGCCGGTCGTGCGCTCATCGACGATGGTCAGCATGATGACCGGGATCGGCGCCAATGCCGGATCTGACTTCAGACGCCCCAGCACGGTCCATCCATCGAGTTTCGGCATCATCACATCGAGCGTGATGATGTCCGGACGCTCCTCCTGCGCGATCCGCAATGCCTGCTCACCATCGTAGGCATGCAACAGGCGATATCCCTCCTTCGCGATGGTCGCGCGCAGGACGTCATGCACGGCCGGGTCGTCATCGACAATCAGGACCGTCCTGCCGGATGCTCCAGCGCTGGTGGACGCCGGGGAAATAACCGTCTGCTCGGTTGTCGGCATGGCCTTGCCACCATCCGGCAACGTGATGACAAAGGTCGAGCCCTGGCCGGGAACGCTGGTCACACCGATATCGCCACCCAGCATCACACAGAAATGCTTGGTGATCGTCAGCCCGAGACCGGTGCCGCCGTAATTGCGGGTCGTGGATGCATCCGCCTGTGTGAAAGCCTGGAACAGCCGACCGATCTGTTCCTCGTTCATGCCGATACCCGAATCCTTCACCGCGAACTTGAAGGACGGCTTGCGCGGATCCGACATGTCTTTCGACACCGTCAGCTGGACCAGACCATCCTTGGTAAATTTGGCCGCGTTGCTGAGAATGTTGATCAGGCTTTGCTTCAGCTTCACCAGATCGATGTGCATCGCGCCGATATCGGCTGGCATGTCGATCTCGAAGGTGTTGCCGTTCTTGTCCATGAGCGGCTTCACCAGCACCCGCACATCGGCCATCAATCTGTTGAGATCGACATCCTCGAAATGCAGATCCATGCGCCCGGCTTCGATCTTCGACAGATCGAGAATATCGTTGATCAACCCGAGCAGATGCTTGCCCGCTGTCTCGATCTTGACGAGATCGGCTTCGCTGGCGCTATCGCCGCGATCCTGTGCGTCCTCGCGCAAAATCTCGCTGTAGCCGATGATGGCATTCAGCGGAGTGCGCAACTCATGGCTCATATTGGCGAGGAAGGCCGACTTGGTGCGTGAGGCCGCCTCGGCCTGATGTCGCGCCGCCTCAGCCTCCTCGCGCGCGCTGCGGATTTCGCGCGCATTATCGCGGAACACGATCAAGGCGCGGCTCATGTCGCCGAGCTCATCCGGACCGGTCTGCGGCAGGGGCGCGTCCAGTTGGCCGCTGGCCACTGCCAGCATGCTGTGCGTGACTTGACGCAACCGCGCGATGACATATCGAACGACAAAAAACCAGCAGATGACAATAGCAAGAACCATGCTCGTCAACGAGATGGCCATCAGCCAGAAGCGGGTTCTGTCGATCGTCTCGGCGGTCAGGGCCGCCGTATTGGCGGCGCCAGTTTCGGCGCGGGCGACCAGACCGCTGACCAGCGCGGCCATATCCGCTGCCGCTTGATCCATTGTCGTCTGGACTTGCGCGGCGTTGGAACGCTGGATCAGGTCTGTCTCACGCAATGTGAAGATGCCGCCGGTCCGTGCACCAAAGGACAGGAGCGAACGTGCGGATGATTCAAGCTCCTTCAACTGCGCCGGATCGAGCGATGGATCCTGCGCAAGCACTTTCAGGGCGGCCTCGAAGCGCGGCCCCAGGGCATCGAATTGCGCCTGTGATGCCGACACCACCAGCGCCGACATGGACGTCGCCCCCTGATACAACAGACCCGCCGAGCGATAGGTATCGGCGCGCATCGCATTCAATGCATCCTCCGGTGCGCCCTCCTGCGGAGACAATTGCAGCATGCGTTCGGCCAATGTCGCACTGTTCTGCGTGACACGCGCCACCGCGCTATCAAGCTCCGTCGACAGCGTGATCCTCCGACCGATCGCGCGGTCGAGCTCGCCAAGACCGCCGTCGAGCTGGGCAATCAGGTTCTGGAGCTTTTCAATCACATCGCCGTTGGGCATCACGGCACGCAATTGCGACAATGTCGACCAGAGGCGGCCGATCCGTTCGGTGGCCTCGCTCATGCGGGCAAACCGTTGAAGCTCGGACGTCGCAGCCGCCAATTCGGCGCTCGAGGCCGTAATGGCACGGGCATTCGATTCAACTGCTAACGAAAATTTGACCGCCGGCAAACTCTCGCTGGTGAGCTTATCCATCGCAGTTTCGATGCGGTTGAATTGCAGCCCGGCCAGCAGTCCGGCAAGCGCCGTCAGCGCCGCGATAACCGCAAATGCAAAAAGGAGCTTGGCAGCAATCGTCCGGTACCACGACCGGCGCTGCGCGCGGTTGACCATCGCCGTCGTCATCTTTGGGTCGAGCCCTCCCCGCTGCGGTATTTGTGCGTGCGTCCGCCCGCTCATAGCGGATTGTGGGGTACAAGTCTAAATTTGGGTTTCAGGCCTTATGGCAAAGGAGCTTGAGCCATGAATGAGGATGTCTTCAACACGTCGATCCGCAAATACCTGAAAGAGGTCGGCGTCACCTCACAGCGCGAGATCGAGAAAGCGGTTCGCAGCGCGCTGGAGAGCGGCAAGCTGAAAGGCAGCGAAAGCCTGCCTGCCAAGATGGTGTTAACGATTGGTCCGCTAGCACTCACGCATGAGATCGATGGTGCGATAAAGCTTGAATGAATGCGGGCCACGGAGCGCGTCGTGCGTCCGAATGGCACGGTTGTGACGCGCGGCGTCCGCCGCTGCTGATCGTCCGATTTTTAAAGAATCGCTAGACGGCTTCGGCCGCCGCATTCCGGCGGCCGAATGCTGTTTCCATCTCGCGCCGGATCGTCACCGCAAGCTCGCTGCCATCGTAATCGACATCGCTCCAGCGCAGCACCGTCCCTTCCGCGACATCCGTCTTCAGGCGCACCTGATGCGCCAGACCCAGCGGCAGCATTCCGGCATCGAGCGAAGCCTGGGCCGGCGCCTGCTTGCCCCATACACAGAAGCCGCCCTCGCCGTCCAGGATCTCGCCGGCCTTGAGATCGCGCTTCGCGGTGGCCACCACATCGGAATGAAATCCGGTCGGCGCACCGGTCGGCTCACCGCGCAAGGCGACCGAAGCGACCGAGATGCCGAGTTCCAGTCCGATCATATGCGTCGGCCGATACAGCGCAGCGTAGCGGCCGCTCTTGTCCGGCATCAGGTGATATTCGCGGAAGCATTTGCGCGCGTATTCGCTCTCGCCTTCGAACACGACGAAAGTGCCCATCGCCAGGTGATGCGGCACATCGCGCTCATCGCGATCGACCGACGACACCACTTCCGTGACGCCAAATTTCTCCAGCGCCCCGCCTTCGCTGCGCGGCTTGCAGATATCGGCGAGATCGAAACGGCTGGCGGCCGGAAAGCCCAGTCCGTTCGTCTGCGGCACGAGGCCCGTCGCGTTGCAGACGGCCGTCATCTCGATGCCCGACTTGGTGCCGTCGATGAAGGAATTGAACATTTTCGGATTGATCGACGCCCGGTCGTCGATGCGCAGATATTTGTCGAGGATGTCCCACACCGTATCGGGGTTGGAGCGGTGATAGGTCGGGTGATAGCGCGTGCCCTTGCCTGCCGCGATCACCTTGAAACCACAAGCACGCGCCCAATCCACCTGCTCGCAAATCAGCGCCGGCTGATCACCCCATGCGAGGCTATAGACGACACCGGCCGCCTGCGCCTTGCGGGCGAGCAGCGGTCCCGCCAGAGCGTCCGCTTCCACATTGACCATGACGATATGCTTGCCATGCGCAATGGCGGCGAGTGCAAAGCGAATACCCGTCTTCGGATCGCCGGTCGCCTCGACGATCACATCGATCTCGGGGCACGTGACAAGCGCATCGGCATCATCGGTGACCAGCGTCGTGCGATGCTTCAGTGCATCGGCCAGCGTCGCGGCATTGAACTGAACGTCGTCCCAGCCTGCGGCTTGTAATTGCGATCGCGCACGCTGGACATCGAGATCGGCAAGGCCGACGAGATGCAGGCCCGGCGTCCGCCGCACCTGCGTGAGAAACATGGTGCCGAATTTCCCTGCGCCGATCAGGCCAATGCGAACAGGACGATCGGCCAATTCACGTTCGGACAGCTTGGCAAACAGATTCACGCAAGGCCCTCCCCAGCTTAAATTCTCTGCGCGCGCCATTCTTGCGTGACGCCAGCTTTGCGGCAGCTCTATTAATTGATGTCGAGGACAGCCCCCAAGAACGACCTATTATTGACACGCCGCCTTCACGACCACCGTCTCGGTCCTGCACGCGTCTTTGTCACGGCTGAGGAAAGCCTTTGCGGAACACTTGCGGGTTGTCTGGATGTCCGCGCTCTGTCCCTTGCCGAACCCCTTGCTGCGGCAAATGACTTCGGCTGCCGCCTGACAATCAACGGAGCCATTCGGCGCCGGCTCGCAGATCTGGCGCCCCTCGACGACACGCGTGTTTGACAGATTCTTGAATGCCTCCGCGGCCTCCTTCTGGGCGGCAGCTGCATCCTTGGCTGCTTTCTCGGTTTTCTCGCCAAGCTCGCGCCACTTGGCATTGGATTCATCAATGCTGGCTTTGAAGTCCTTGGACGATTTGTCCATCCAGCGATTCCACGCATCGAAAAAGCCGTCCGGCTTGCGTGGCTCGGATACGCCAGGCGCAGGCGCCGACCCCTGCTGAGGAGGCAGAATCGGGTCGGGCTGGGCGGCAGGGGGTGCAGGTGGCTGCATCGGCCCCTGTGGACCCGGAGCCTGCAGGCTCGGCACGGGCTGAACTTGCGGCGACTGCGCGACGGCGGATGGCGCCCCCGCGATGCAGGCCACAACGATGATCATCGCCGTCCATCCGCCACAGACGGATAGCGAGGTCATTCCCGTTCGTGCAGGTCCGGCCATCAGCGATCCAGAGGAGC
>JAEYVN010000558.1 GCA_023431725.1 Pseudomonadota bacterium | reverse complement strand
GTATCGCGCGTTGCGCAGGGTCAATCCGGCGCCATTCCTGTATTTTCTAGACTTCGGCGGCTTTTCGATCGCCGGATCGAGTCCTGAGATCCTCGTTCGAGTGCGTGACGGACGCGTCACGATCCGGCCGATTGCCGGCACGCGGCCGCGCGGTGCGACTCCGCATGAAGATGCCGCTTTGGAGCAGGAGTTGCTGGCCGATCCGAAGGAATGCGCCGAGCATCTGATGCTGCTCGATCTCGGCCGCAACGATGTCGGGCGGGTCTCGGCCATCGGCAGCGTCAACCTCACCGACAAGTTCTTCATCGAGCGCTACAGCCAGGTGATGCACATCGTCTCGAATGTCGAAGGCGAATTGGCAAAGGATCGCGATGCGCTCGACGCCCTGATCGCCGGCTTCCCGGCCGGCACGGTATCCGGTGCGCCCAAGGTAAGGGCGATGCAGATCATCGATGAACTGGAGAAGGAGAAGCGCGGCATCTATGCCGGTTGTGTCGGCTATTTCTCCGCAGCAGGCGAAATGGATACCTGCATCGTCCTTCGGACGGCGGTGATCAAGGACGGCACCATGTATGTGCAGGCCGGCGCCGGTATCGTTGCCGACAGCGATCCGGCATCGGAGCAGCAGGAATGCATCAACAAGGCCAAGGCGCTGTTCCGTGCCGCCGATGAGGCGCGGCGCTTTGCCAGCGGCGCGGTGCGCGGCCAATGATGCTGTCGAGGCTTTGCTTGACCCCCTCCGAGGCCACGTCTAAGACCCGCGACGGCTGCCGATGGGTCCGCAACTGGATACCAAATCTATCCGATTGCGCGGCGCAATGAATGTCCGGGCAACATGATCATTCTGATCGATAACTACGACTCGTTCACATTCAACCTCGTGCATTATCTGGGCGGGTTGGGCGCGGATATTGTCGTGCATCGCAATGATGCGGTGACGGCCGATGACGTTATTGCTGCCAGGCCCGATGCCATTGTTCTGTCGCCCGGCCCCTGCACGCCCAACGACGCAGGGATTTGTCTCGATCTGATCGGCAAGGCATCGGCGCAAATTCCGATCCTCGGTGTATGCCTCGGTCATCAGGCCATCGGCCAGGCCTTCGGCGGTGATGTGGTCCGTGCGCCCTCGCCCGTTCACGGCAAGCCCTGGGACATCCGTCACGACGGCGGCAGCGTGTTTCGCGGGATCAACGGATCGTTCAAGGCGACGCGTTATCACTCGCTCATCGTCCGGCGCGACACGATGCCGGACACGCTTCAGGTCACGGCCGAAACCGACGACAGGCTGGTGATGGGATTGTCACACAAGTCACTGCCGATCCATGGCGTGCAGTTTCATCCTGAAAGCATCGCCTCCGAACACGGGCATCTGATTCTGAAGAATTTTCTCGAACTCGCAGCCGCGTGGAATCACAGCGCGGGGCGACAGCGTTTGCATTGAGGGCGGCATGGTAGACGATTTGAGAGCATTGATCGGCAAGACCGCTACCGGCGCGGTGTTGTCGCGAGAAGAAGCGGCGCATGCCTTCGATCGCATGATGTCGGGCGAAGCGACGCCGTCGCAGATGGGCGGCCTCTTGATGGCATTGCGTGTGCGTGGCGAGACCGTCGACGAGATCACCGGCGCGGTGACGGCGATGCGTGCCAAGATGCTGAAGGTGAAGGCACCTGCGAATGCGGTCGACGTTGTCGGCACCGGCGGCGATGCGTCGGGTTCCTATAACATCTCGACCTGCGCCGCTTTCATTGTCGCCGGCGCCGGCATTCCTGTTGCCAAGCACGGCAATCGCGCGCTGTCGTCAAAGTCCGGTGCGGCCGACGTGCTGATGTCGCTCGGCGTGAAGATCGATCTGACGCCGGCCGAAGTCGGTCGCTGCATTGCGAATGCCGGCATCGGCTTCATGTTCGCGCCGGCGCATCATCCGGCCATGAAGAACGTCGGTCCGACCCGCGTCGAACTCGGCACCCGCACGATCTTCAATCTGCTGGGCCCGCTGTCCAATCCGGCCAACGTGAAGCGGCAATTGGTCGGCGTGTTTTCGCGGCAGTGGATCGAACCGCTGGCGCATGTGCTGAAGAATCTCGGTTCGGAAAGCGCCTGGGTGGTGCATGGTTCCGATGGCCTCGACGAGATCACGACGTCCGGCACGACCGCTGTTGCGGCACTGGAAAATGGACAGGTGCGGACGTTCGAGATTTCGCCGGCGGACATCGGTATCGAGCCGGCCAAGCCTGAAGCCTTGCGCGGCGGCGATGCCGACCATAATGCCGATGCCCTCAAGGACGTGCTGAATGACAAGCCGAGCGCCTATCGCGACGTGGCGGTGATGAATGCTGCTGCGGCGCTGGTTGTCGCCGGTGCCGCAAAAACGCTGCAGGACGGTGCTGAACTGGCCCGCAAGGCGTTGTCGTCCGGTGCCGCACGCGGCAAGCTCGACCGCCTGATTGCTGTTTCGAATACGTGAGTGACGATGGCCGACATTCTCAAGAAAATCGAGGCTTACAAGCGCGAGGAGATCGCAAGCGCAAAGAGCCGCGTGCCGTTTGCGACACTCGAAGCCGACGCGCGGGCCGTTGCGCCGACCCGCGGCTTTGCCAATGCGATCCGTCGCAAGTTCGCGGCCGGGCATTATGCGCTCATCGCCGAAGTGAAGAAGGCCAGCCCGTCCAAGGGCCTGATCCGCGCCGATTTCGATCCGGTGTCGATTGCCAAGGCCTATGAAGCCGGCGGCGCGGCCTGTCTGTCGGTGCTGACCGACGAGCCGTCATTCCAGGGCAAGCTGCAATATCTGACCGATGCACGGGCGGCGACATCCCTGCCCGCCC
>JAEYVN010000325.1 GCA_023431725.1 Pseudomonadota bacterium | reverse complement strand
CGTCAGGTTCAGCAGCAGCGTGATGATGGCCCATGCGGACAGACCGATCGCCACGCTGGCCCATGCACTGAAGCGCTGCGCCAGGAAGACGAATATCGCCGTGTAAATGATCGTCGGAACATTGTTGGCGACGCTGGTCAGAGCGGCCCGCGCGACAAAGTCTGTGTCGTGATCGAGGGCAATGAAGACATAAGCCGGTCCCGTGGAGATCGGCAACGTTACGATCAGGGACCCAATGAACGCGCCGGCCCGCTCGGCGATCACCGTGGCGGCAATCACGAAGCCGGCGGCCACCGCCATCTTGATGGCCAGGCTAAGCAGGAACAATGAATCGGACGGCATGTCGGCGGGGATGCAGCGGGGAAAGCTGCCTCGTATCGGCAGCCGTCACGATTGGCAAACAGGAAAGCCAATCACGGCACACATCGCCCGTATGCAGGGTGAGCGGGGAAGGGCTAAGTGCTCGTTCCCGCCTTCTTGCGTGCATTCCGTGCCAGGATGTTCAGGAACTCGATGAAGGCCGAGAACGCCATCGCCGCGTAGATATAACCCTTCGGAATTTTCGCGCCGAAGCCTTCGGCGATCAGCGCCATGCCGATCATGAGGAGGAAGCCGAGCGCCAGCATCACTACCGTCGGATTGCGGCCGATGAAATTCGACAGTGGCGTCGCAGCCAGCAGCATCACCAGCACGGCCACGATCACGGCTGTCACCATGATCGGAATATGATCGGTCATGCCGACGGCGGTGATGATGCTGTCGATCGAGAAGACGAGATCGAGCACCAGGATCTGGCCGATGGCCGACGCAAATCCGAGTTGCGCGGTCTTCTTGTCGAACATGTCCGGACCGGGGTCCGGGTCGACATTGTGATGAATTTCGGTCGTCGCTTTCCACACGAGGAACAGGCCACCGGCAATCAGGATCAAGTCGCGCCATGAGAAGGGATGGCCGAAGGCCGTGAACAGCGGCGTGGTCAGCTGCACAATGATCGCGATCGTGCCCAGCAACGCGAGCCGCAGGAACAGCGCAAGGCCTATGCCGATGGTGCGCGCGCGCTGCTGCTGATGGGCCGGGAGCTTGTTGGTCAGGATCGCGATGAAGATCAGGTTGTCGATCCCCAGCACCACCTCCAGCACCACAAGGGTCACGAGCGCGATCCATGCGGCGGGATCGGTTGCAAGGGCGAGGAGGCTGTCCATGGCGGCGGATTTTTGCGTGATCCAAGAGGTGACGGTTAAATTAGGACTATTGTCTTAACAGGGGCTTCGGGATCATGCTCTCTCGGCACGTTGTCCAGCTTCTCGTAACGACACGATGTCAGAACGGTTCCATCCCGCAAGCGGCAAATCGTCAGGGCCGTTGATCGGGCTGCAAGATAGGCTTATTTCACCGGGATGGCAGATGCGCTCCCTACAGTGACACCACGACGCGCCCTTTGGCCGGTTGCCGCGGTCAGTGCGGTGGTCGGTAGTCTGTTTGCGGTGGCGTGTGCGCTCTGGGTCTATTACGGCACGGCCGTGTTTTTCGAGATCGTTCGCGCCGGCATCGCGGCCTGTTTCTGAGCATGGTGTTGAGAGACAAGCGCTGACTGCGGCGAACAAGCCGCGTTCACATCCGGACCCATTCATGAGCCCACAAGCAGCCCGAATCATCACCGTTATCGCCGCGTTCCTGGCTGGTCTTCTGGCGATTTCCGTCGTGCTGTTGCTCGTGGTCGGACGCAACCCGGTGCAGGTTGCAACACCGTCGGCGATCGGCGGGCCATTCAAGCTCGTCGATCAGAACGGGCAGGCGGTGACCGAAGACGTTCTGAACGGCAAGCCATCGTTGATCTTTTTCGGTTTCACCCATTGTCCGGATATTTGCCCAACGGCGTTGTTCGACATGTCGGAGCTATACAAGGCGCTCGGCAGCGACGGCGACAAGGTCAGCGCGTTTTTCGTCACGGTTGATCCCGAACGCGATACGCCCGAGGTGATGAAGGAATATCTGTCGAGCTTCGATCCGCGTCTGCGCGGACTGACCGGCGACCCGGCTGCGGTCGCAGCCATGGAAAAAGCCTATCGCGTCTACTCCAAGAAAGTGCCGCTCGATGGCGGCGGCTACACCATGGATCACACTGCTCTTGTCTATCTGATGGACAAGAAGGGACGGTTCATTACGCCGTTCAATCTGAAGCGGAAGCCGGAAGACGCGGCGGCAGACCTGAAGCGTTACCTGTAACCCTTCCGCGTCGCGAATGACGCGCCAGGCCGTGTTGCGTCTTTTCCCATCGGGAAGGCGAGCGGATCAGCTGAAACACTGCGCGCCAGGCGGCGACTGAGAGCAGCAGCCAATAGCACGGCGTGAGGATCAGATACCACGCGCTGCCGAGAGCGCGCCGTCGTGACAGGCCGATGAAGCCGAGCAGGGCTGACAGGGCGTAGCCGGTGGTCAAGCTGGTGACGTAAAGGCCGACGAACAGCACCTCGAAGACGCCGGATTTCGTCGACCAGAACAGGCCCGATGCCAATTGCCATGTAACGACGGCGGCAAAGATGCCGTGCACAAGTGCCGCCAGCACAGCGCCGCCAACAACCATCTGAAAGACGAGAAAGCCGCCGGTGCCCAGATCGCGCCAGAGCTTCAGCGGATTGTGCATGTGCACGGCCCACGTCTGCAGGTAGCCCTTGAACCAGCGCGTGCGTTGCCTGATCCATGCTCTGGTGCGTGCCGGTGCTTCCTCGTAGGTCGATGACGGGATGATGGTGGTGTGCAGTTTGTGGCGCGCGAGACGAATGCCGATGTCGGCATCTTCCGTGACGTTGTAGGGATCCCAGCCGCCGAGTGCGCGCAAAGTTTCCGTACGGAAGTGGTTCGAGGTGCCGCCGAGCGGCAACGGCATGCGGAAAGCGGCCAGCCCCGGCAGGAAGACATCGAACAGTCCGGCGTATTCGGCCGTGAACAGACGGGTCAGCCAGCTGTCGGCTGTGTTGTCGATGGTCAGCCGCGCCTGCACGCAGGCGAGTCGCCTATCGCCGCTTTCGAATGCCGCAAGCGCGATCCGCAATTGGGCCGGCTCTGGCCGATCCTCGGCGTCGTAAACGACCACATATTGGCCGCGCACGAAGGGCAGCGCGGCATTGAGCGCTTTCGGCTTGGTGCGTGGCCCGGCAGACGGCGCAACGATCACCTCGAATGGCGCGGCGAGATCGAGCTGGGCCAGCGCATCGCGTGTCAGCGTATCGTCGCGCTCGACGATGAGCTTGATGTCGAGCCGTTCGGTTGGATAGTCGATGCTTTGCAGCGCTTCGACGAGCGCCGGCACGGATTCCGCCTCGTTATAGACCGCGGCGATGATCGAATAGAGCGGAAGATCGGCGTTGTCGCGCACGAGCGCCGCACGTTGCGGCACCGAGGACAGAAGAATGGCGAAGACGCGCAGGCCGCTCCAGCCCAGGAAGATAAAAGCCAGCGCCAGGTCGACGATGACCGTCATGCTGTTCTGCAGCCCGGCCAGAAGCAGCATCATTGCCAGGCCGATGGCGGCCAACCCGAGCGGCATGCGGCTTCGCGTCGTGCCGGCGGAGAACTCCGGCCGCGTCTCGCGAAGCTCGGATGCGGCCTTTTTGCCGATTGCCGCGTCCATCTGCCGATGGATGAAGTCGCGCAGCCATTCCGTGGTGGTGATGCGCAGACGCGGCCGCTCCTGCGGAAAGCGGCGTAGCAGATCGATGAGCAGCCGCGCTGACAGTTGTCGCGGGGCGAATACCCAGACCAACCCGCCTCGGGCCCGCAGCGGCAGAACGCCGTTGGCAAGATGGGTCAGCAGCGTGTCGTCGTCGAGCGGACAGGCATGCCGCGGCACGTCTGCCAGCGTTTCGACGCCGATGCCGTAATGGAAGCCAAAGGCGCGGACATACTCACGCTCGGACAGGATGCCTTCGGTGATCAGGACATGATCGGCGCCCGTCCCGATTTCCGCCGCCCGCAATTCGGCAGCCGCGATCCGAGCCGGATGGACAAGATGCCGGACGCAATCGATCTCCGGACAGCGTGCAAGCCGGTGACGAATCCGGCTAGAATCGAGATCGGCTCGCGCATCACGCCCGGCCAGGCCGGGCACATCGCGTTGGGATCGTGCCGGCTCCCCGTGTCCGGCCTTGACCGCAAACTCACGCCACATGGCCGCCCCCGACGACCGAAAACAATGCTATTACGGCACCGACCGCCTCACTGCTGAAAACGTGAGGAAAAGAGGCAGAACAACATATGCGAGTATGGACTGTTTCCCTGGCGGAATTCCACACTAAAGTTTGTGCTATTCTGGCTGCGGTATTCGCAGGCGGGCTAATCGTCCTGCCATGCCCGGTGCAGGCGCAGCCACACGTGCAGCCGCCGGCCGAACTCGCCCCCGCTCCGTCGCCATTTCCGGGCTTCTGGGATCCGAAACGTCGGCCCGAGCGGCCGGATCTCTCCCGCCTTACGCAGATCCGCTTCATGACCGAAACGGACTATCCGCCGTTCAATTATGCCGGCGCGGACGGAAATCCGGTGGGCTTCAATGTCGAGCTGGCGCGACTGATCTGCGAGGAGTTGAAGATCACCTGCACCATCCAGATGCGGCGTTTCGATACGCTGATCCAGGCGCTGAACGAAAACCGCGGTGATGCGGTGATTGCCTCGATCGCCGTGACGGCCGATACGCGCAAGGTGGTCGATTTCACCGATCCGTATTACCGGCTGCCGGCACGCTTTGTAACGTCACGCAAGATCGCGACGCCCAATCTCATCCCAGAGCAGATCGAGGGCAAGAAGGTCGGCGTGGTCGGCGGCAGCGCCCATGAGGCCTATCTCAAGACGCTGTTCACCGAAGCGCAGGCCGTGGCATTCCCGTCCGCCGACGCCGCGCGCGAGGCCCTGCGCAAGGGCGAGGTCGATTACGTCTTCGGCGATGGCGTGGCATTGTCCTTCTGGCTGAACGGCACGGACTCGGAGAGTTGCTGCGCCTTCACCGGCGGCGCCTTCTTCGAGAGCCGCTATTTTGGCGAGGGCGTCGGCGTCGCCGTGCGCAAAGGGAATGAGACCGTCCGTCAGGCGCTGAACTGGGCTTTATACCGCCTGTGGGAGCGGGGGCGTTTCGCCGATCTCTGGCTGCGCTATTTCCCGGTGAATCCGTTCTGAACCGCCATTGGCGTGCAAAAAATTGACGCGCAGGGACACGGGCAATAAGTGTCCGCGTCGGAGAAAAATATGTCTGTAACCGAAGCAACCCATCTGCGTACCCTTGCCGAGCAATCCGGCGCCTGGCCGTTCGAGGAAGCGCGCAAGATCGTCGCGCGGCTGAAGAAGACGCCCAAGGACGAGGTGATCTTCTCGACCGGCTATGGTCCATCCGGTCTGCCGCATATCGGCACTTTCGGCGAAGTGGCGCGCACGACCATGGTGCGCCATGCCTTCCGTGTGCTGACCGACGACAAGATCAAGACCCGGCTGATCGCCTTTTCCGATGACATGGATGGCCTGCGCAAGGTGCCGGACAATGTGCCGAACAAGGAGATGCTGGCGCAGGATCTCGGCAAGCCGCTGACGCGCGTGCGCGATCCATTCGGTACGCATGACAGCTTCGGCGCGCACAACAATGCGCGGCTGCGCGCGTTCCTCGATACGTTCGGCTTCGAGTACGAATTCTTTTCGGCGACGCAATGCTACACGTCCGGACTGTTCGACAAGGCGCTGCTGCAGGTGTTGACCAACTTCGACAAGGTGATGGCGATCATGCTGCCGTCGCTGCGCGAGGAGCGGGCGCAAAGCTACTCGCCGTTCCTGCCGATCTCGCCGCGGACCGGCATCGTACTGCAGGTACCTGTCACCGCGCATGACGCCGCGGCCGGCACGATCACCTATGAAGACCCGGACACAAAAGAGAGCGTCACCACGCCGGTGACCGGCGGGCATTGCAAGCTGCAATGGAAGCCGGACTGGGCGATGCGCTGGTACGCGCTCGGTGTCGATTACGAAATGGCCGGCAAGGATCTGATCGATTCCGTGAAGCTGTCAGGGCAGATCAACCGCGCCATCGGCGGCACGCCGCCGGAGGGCTTCAATTACGAACTGTTCCTTGATGATAAGGGGCAGAAGATATCGAAATCGAAGGGCAACGGCCTGACGATCGAGGAATGGCTGCGCTATGCCTCGCCGGAATCGCTGTCGCTGTTCATGTATCGCGAGCCGAAGGCGGCGAAGCGGCTCTTCTTCGATGTGATCCCGCGCAACGTCGACGAATATTTCCAGTTCCTCGACGGCTATCAGCGTCAGGACGAAAAGCAGCGGCTCGGCAATCCGGTCTGGCATATCCATTCCGGCCATCCGCCGCAGGCCGACATGCCGCTCACGTTCCAGCTGATGCTGACGCTGGTGTCGTCATCGAATGCGGAGAACGCCGACACGCTGTGGGGCTTCATCGGCCGCTATCGGCCCGGCGTGACGCCGCAGACGCATCCGAAGCTCGACGCGATGGTCGGCTACGCGATCAACTATTATCGCGATTTCGTTGCACCGACGAAGCAGTTCCGTGAGCCGAATGAACAGGATCGCAAGGCGCTGAGCGATCTGCGCGATGCGTTGTCCAATCTCGCCGGCGATTCAAGCGCCGAGGATATCCAGAACGTCGTTTACGAGATCGGTCGCCGCGAGCCGTATCTGGATGAGAAGAAGAAGGGCAAGGACGGCCGTCCGGGCGTTTCGCTCGAATGGTTCAACATGCTGTATCAGGTGCTGCTCGGTCAGGAGAAAGGTCCGCGCTTCGGCACGTTCGTTGCCGCTTACGGATTGCAGAATACGGTCGATATGATCGACGGGGCGCTGGCACGGTCAGCCTGAGAGCAAAACGACGATGATGGCGCTTACGCCGTTCGCGCTGGCGCTGGTCGCAGCCACCATCGTCTTCACCTCGTTTGTGTCCGGCATTTTCGGAATGGCCGGCGGCATGATCCTTCTGGGCGTGCTGCTGGTCTTTTTCGATGTGTCCACCGGCATGGTGCTGTTTTCGGCGATTCAGCTCGCGGCCAATGGCTGGCGTGCGGTCCTGTGGCGCCGCTACGTCATCTGGCGGATCTTCTGGCTTTATGTGCTCGGCGCTGCGATCTCGTTTCTGGTGATGCGCTGGCTGGCGATCGTACCGAGCAAGGCGCTGGTCTATCTGGCGCTCGGCGCGTTGCCGTTCCTGATCGAGTTGCTGCCGAGGAACGCGCGCCCGAATATCGAGCATCGCGGCGTGCCGTTCATCACCGGACTGACGACGACGGTCGTGCAGTTGATCACCGGTGTCGGCGGCCTGTTCCTTGATCTGTTTTTCCAGAAGAGCAAGCTGGACCGGAAGACTACGGTCGGGACGAAGGCGGTGACGCAGAGCGTCGCGCATGTCCTGCGCCTGCTTTACTTCGGCTCATTCCCCGATCAGGTAAATGCGATCCCCGGCTGGGCCTACATCCCGGCGATTGCCCTTGCCATTGCAGGCACATCGCTCGCACCCTTCGTGCTGGAGCGGATGACCGATGATGGCTTCCGGCGTTACACGCGCTGGATCATCCTGACGATCTGTACGGTCTATATTCTGCGTGGTCTGGCGTTGCTCACTTATTGAAGCAGCGCTTGATCTTCATTGTTCGCCGATGCTCTGTTCGGAAAACCGATGCCGGATTTCCGATCATGCCCTCACTGACTGACCCAGAGAATGCGGGCGATCCACAACACGTCCGACATCGCCAATGTGCGATCGGGATGGCTCGGATTGAACGATTGCAGCTCAATGGTCTTGGCGGTTTTTTGCGCGAGTTGCTGCACCATCACTTCGCCGTCGTTCGTCTTGACGACGATGCGGTCGCCGCGGCGGACCGGCGCTGACGGGGAGACGACAATCACGTCTCCCTTGCGGTAGGCCGGCAGCATGGAGTCGCCGGAGATTTTCAGCGCATAGGCGTGTTCGTCTTTCAGCGCCGGGACATCGACCTCGTCCCAGCCCTTGCCGACCGGGAAGCCGCCATCGTCGAAATAGCCATTCGCGCCAGCCTCGGCGAAACCGATCAGCGGGAGGCCCTGTGTGATCGGGCGCGCATTTTCCGAGATCAGCGCAATAAAGGTCTCGACGGTGGTGCCGGTCGCGGCCAGCGATTTTGCGACGGATTCCGTCGACGGCCAGCGAGCGCGGCCGTCCGGCGTCACGCGCTTCGATTTATTGAAGGTTGTGGGATCGAGCCCGGCTTTCTTGGCGAGGCCAGAGGCCGAAAGGCCTGCCCGTGCGGCAAGACGGTCGATCGCGGTCCATACCTGTGCATGCGTCAGCATGGCGTTCGCTCTTGTGGTGGACGGGTCCCGGATAGTGTGACTATTGTCCTACCTAACGGTAGGAATTAGAGCCTTTTGTGGGTTCTGTCCAGCCTTGCATTTCCGATTCTTGTCGCCTGCGCCGTGCGTCGCTAGGTTGGCCCGCTGTCTTTCGGAGTTGCACTGCAGTGATTGGCCTTTTCGAGCGCCTGAGCCGACCTCTTCTCCACCGTTTTGAGCCTGAAGATGCCCACCGCTTGGCGCTGCGGGCGCTGCAATGGGCCCCGCTACCTCCGGCGAGGCCGGATGATTCGCGGCTGCGCGTACGCGCCTTCGGCTTGAATTTTCCCAATCCGGTCGGGGTTGCGCCGGGCTTCGACAAGAATGGCGAAGTGCCCGACGCGCTGCTGCGCCTCGGCTTCGGCTTCGTCGAAATCGGCACCGTCACCCCGCGTCCGCAGGCCGGCAATCCGCGGCCGCGGCTGTTCCGCCTGGATGCGGACGAGGCGGTAATCAACCGGCTGGGCTTCAACAATGACGGCGAAGCCGAGGTGCTGCGCCGGCTGGCTGTGCGGGCCAACCGCACCGGCATTGTCGCAATCAATATCGGCGCCAACCGCGACACCAAGGATCGCGCCGCCGACTATGTGCGGCTGGTCGAAGCCTTCGCGCCCGTGGTCAGCTACATCACCGTCAATGTGTCGTCGCCGAATACGCCGGGGCTGCGCAATCTGCAGGAGGCGAAAAGCCTCGACGATCTGCTGGCGCGTGTGATCGAGGCGCGCAATCGGGTGCAGGCCAATGCCGGTCCGACACCGCTGCTTTTGAAGATCGCACCGGATGTGTCGCTTGGCGATCTCGACGACATTGTCGGGGTGGCCCGCCAGCGCAAGGTCGACGGCATGATTGTCGGCAACACCACGCTCAGCCGTCCGCCATCATTGAAGGAACGCGAAAAGGCGTCGGAGCAGGGCGGCCTCTCCGGCAAGCCGCTGTTCCGCCTCTCGACGCGGATGCTGGCCGAAACCTATGTGCGGCTGGAAGGCGCAATGCCCATCATCGGCGTCGGCGGGATCGATTCCGGCGCCGCGGCGGTGGCCAAGATCAGGGCCGGTGCGACGCTGATCCAGCTCTACAGCGCGCTGGTGTTTCACGGTCTTGCGCTGTTGCCGCAGATCAAGCGCGGCCTGCTCGATGCGCTTGAAGAAGACCATCAATCGCTTGCCGATCTCACGGGTGCCGATGCAGCGGATATCACCGCGCAGGATTGGCCGGTTTAGAAGCCGTCTTCTCAAACGCTACTCTGTCCGTTCATTCCCGCGACAGCGGGAATCCAGAAGATCTGGGTCCCCGCTTTCGCGGGGACGAACGGAAAATGATGCGAGAGGTTATCTGCCGCGCGGTGCGTTGACCAGACGCATGATCAGCCAGACCGGGATCA
>JAEYVN010000324.1 GCA_023431725.1 Pseudomonadota bacterium | reverse complement strand
TGTGCGCTGACGTCGAGATCGCCGGTGTTGAAGGAGAGGAGATCCTTCTCGTTCAGGACGTCGATGCCGTTTTCCTTGAGGATGGACGGCATGATGCGCGTGCCGACGGTCGCTGCCGTTGCGTCCTTGGCGTCATAGATGACGGCAACGTTTTTGATGTTATGCGCCTTCTTGAAGTAAGGCACGGTGGTCTTGGCGAGAATGCCTTCGTCGATCGTGTTGCGGAAAGCCCACGGACGGTTCGCCTTGGCGACGCCCGGCTTCGACGAAGCCTGCGATGTGGATACAATGCCCAGTTGATTGGCTACCGGGAAGACAACTTCGGCGGCCGAGCTGGTGAGCGGGCCGGCCACGGCCAGCACCTTGTCGTCGCTTGCAAGCTTGCGCAGCGAGTTGGTGGACTGGGCAGGGCGTGCGGCATCGTCGTAGATCACGATGCGCAGCTTTGCGCCATTGATGCCGCCGGCGTCGTTGACCTGCTTTTCGAGCATCTTGAGCGTGACGGTGTTGGTGCGGCCCCATTCAGCAAAATGCCCGCTGCTCGGAACGATCGCGCCGAGAACGACTTCGCGGCCTTTCAGATCCTGCGCCTGCGCAGCATGCAATGCGAATACGGAAGTGCCCACAAAAAGTGCGGCTGTCAGCGCAGATCCGAAATGGCGTCGTGTTACATTACTCATCGTCAGTATCTCCCAGTTGGTTCGCTGAGCCATTCATCAACGAAGGCGACAGCGAGATCATTGGCCCGATGCATCAGCCTTGACCGTGCGTCGTCATGCCCATGGATTGACCGGCGTAGGCGTGAATTCCGATTACATCCTCCCCAGGACATGCATTCTTCAGGCCAGAAAGCCTAGCACCCAATAGCTATCTTGAAAAGCTTCGGGAGCTAGGTAATAGTCTCGACCACCCGGTGGTGGAGTCAAGCGTGCGGGTGCCTGTTTGCAGGCATTTGTGCCGGGTGCGACATCTGATCCAGGGCAGCTTTCTTGCATGCCCTGCACTGAATTGGACAACAGGAGCCGACCACATGACGATCTGCAAGACCGGTGCGCAGCACATCAAGTCACTGCAGGACGGCCGTACCGTATACCTCGACGGCAAACTGGTTGGGGATGTGACCACCCATCCGGCGTTCCGCAATTCGGTGCAATCGTCGGCCGCGCTGTATGACTTCCAGGCACACCCGGACAATCTCGAAACGATGACATTCGACGTGGGTGACGGACGCCGCGTCAGCCGGGCATGGGAAATGCCCAAGACCTACGAGCAGATGGTGCGCCGCCGCAAAGCGTTGCAGGCCTGGTCGGGCGTCTCGTACGGCTTCATGGGCCGGTCGCCGGATCACGTCGCCTCCGCCCTTGTCGGCCAGCGCATGGGCATTGATTTGTTCAAGCAGCACAGCCCGGAGCGGGCCAAGGCGTTTGAAGATTATTTCGACTACGCGACGAAGAACGATCTCTTCATGACGTATGTCATCATCAATCCACAGGCGGAACGTTCCAAGGACTGGGGTGAACAGGACGAGGATCTCGTCGCGCGCATCGTCGATGAAGATTCATCCGGCATAACCATTCGTGGTGCCAAGATGCTGGGCACGTCGTCGATCATGGCCAATGAGGTGCTGGTCGCCAACCTGCAGCCGCTCAAGCCGGGCGAAGAGGATCTGGCGTTCTCCTGTGCGCTGCCGATGAACACGAAGGGGCTGAAGGTCCTCTCGCGCAAGTCCTATGAGGCGTCCGCGACGTCCGTTTACGACAACCCGCTGGCGTCGCGCTTCGACGAGAACGACGCGCTGATGTACTTCGATGACGTGAAGGTGCCGTGGGATCGCCTGTTCGTCTATCGCGACACGGCCATGTGCGCGACCCAGTTTCACGGCACGCCGGGACACTCCTACCAGAATTATCAGGCGCAGATCCGTCTGACGGTGAAGCTGACCTTCCTGCTGGCGCTGGCGCGCCGCATCGCCGATACGATCGGCACCACGAATATTCCGTCGGTGAAGGAGCGGCTCGGCTTCCTCGCCTCGCAAGTCGGCATGGTGAATGCGATGCTGGCGGGTATGGAAGCCGAAGGCTCGCAATATGGCGAGTGGTACGTGCCGAACAAGCACTACATGTATTCGGCGCAGGTCATCACGCAGGATCTCTATCCGCAGATCATCAACACGCTGCGCGAACTGGCCGGCGGCTCGCTGATCATGCTGCCGTCGTCGCTGCATGACTTCAGCGATCCGAAGCTCGAGGCCATCATCGGCAAGACGCAGCGTTCGGCCATCATGTCGCCGGAGCAGCGCGTGAAATTCATGAAGGCGGCGTGGGATGCCATCGGCTCGGAATTTGCGTCGCGGCATACGCAATATGAAATGTTCTATGCCGGTGCACGGTTCACGACATCGGGCCACAGCTTCCGGACCTATGACTGGCCGAAGGGTGCGGCCATGGTCGATCGCCTGATGGGCTCCTATCAGCTGTCGGACGAACTCCCCTCGGCAGCGCCGAAGCGCGCCGCGAGCTGA
>JAEYVN010000321.1 GCA_023431725.1 Pseudomonadota bacterium | reverse complement strand
TATGATCCCTACTTTGCAGCCTCGTCACGCGGCATGACGATGTTGAGTACGACGGCGGTGATAATTCCCATGACCAAGCCGTCACCGAGGATAATTCTTAGCGACGGGGTGATGAATTCAGCCATCTGCGGTGGCATGAACGTCGCTGCGGCGCTCATTGCAATCGACGCAGCAACCAGCACTGCATCTCGTTGATCTTTCATGCAGGCACCAAGTATGCCGACGCCGACCGATACGATCATCCCAAATGTGAAAATGAGCGTGCCGCCAATTACGAAAGGTGGGACGATCGTGAGAATTGCGCCGACCTTCGGAACAAAGGCCATAAGCACGAGGATGGCGCCTGCGGCCGCTACGGCGAAGCGGCTTGCTACCCCCGTCAGAGTAATCGCGCCGAAGTTTTGGGCGTAGGAAACGAGCGGGATTCCGCCAAATGCGGCGGAAATCGCGGAGCACAAGCCGTCCGCCGAGACCACTCCCACGACATGGCGCTCGGTGCTGCGAATACCTACGATATCGCACATGGCAATCGCGAGGCTTGTCGCCTCGATAGCGGCGACAAGCATGATCACAAGCACCGAAATGAGACCGGCCAGGCTGGGCCAGTCCAATCCAAAAGGCGCGAGCGTGGGCATGCGGAACCACGGAGCGGCGACGATCGGATCGAAACTCGCAAGCCCCAGGGACACGGCGACTACATAGGCACAAACGAGAGTGAGAAAGACCGATAGAAGTCGCACCAGCCCGCGACCGAACCGATTGAGCGCAATGATCAGCACAATACTGCCGATCAACAGAGCCAACGTGATCGGCTTGGCGAAGTATGCGGTATTGGTGCCGAACGAAACCGATAGTCCGATCTTCATCAGCGCCGTGCCGGCGACAAGTAAGACTGTTCCAATCACCACAGGAGGAAAAAAGCGACGGAGTTTTTCAAATGTCGGGCTCAGCGCGAACACAATGAGGCCGCATATAACCATCGTCGAAGTCGCCGCGCCGAGGCTCGTTTCCTTGGCGATGACCACGATCTGGCCGATGAGCGGTGCCCAAATTCCCAATACGATTGGTAGACGTGGACCGATAGGCCCAACCCCTAAGGACGCGACGAGCGTGCCAATGCCGCAGCCCAACATGCAACTCGTAACGAGCGTGACCCGCGCTTCCTGCGGCAGGTCCAAGAGCTGCCCGACCGCCAACGGCGACGCGACCATCGCAACGAACATTATGAGTACGTGTTGAAGACCAAACAGCACCAGCTGAAAAGGAGGCGGCTTGTCTTCAATTCCAAAGCGGAATCGAACCAGTCCGGGGGTGCGTTTCTCACCTTCCGGCGCGGACTCAGAACGGACCGCTTGCTCTGAAGTTGCAACCATCTTGGTTCGGCCTTGGTTGGGTAATGACTATGAAGCAATGCCTACAACACTCAGCGCTAGCGGGCCTTTCGCAACAAGGCGCTTAGAGCTTTCAGATCGCGATAAGAAATTTACCAGTGCCGCGTGGAGAACTTGTTTTTGTTGGCGGCAATGGCAGACTATCGAGCAGTTCTCTGGCAGTTCTCAGATCTGAAAAATCTGTCTCGGCGGGAAACGCCCTAGATATCATCGTTAATAATTTGCGAGCTTCGGTCGGCTGGAGTTGGTGGATTTTCAACCGCGCAAGGCTTATGGCAGTTCGTAATTCCCAAAATAACGCCGCCTGTTCTTGCGCGATTTCGGTGGCTTTCAAGAAGAGTCCTTCGGCGGCCGAGAGCGCTTGATCGTCGCGTTGATGGAACAACAATTCTCCCTTCACTCGCAGCAGTTCGGGCATGTGCCAGAGAACGCCCTCGCGGGTGGACTGCGCGATCGCATTGTCGATAGTGGTTGAGGCTTCTACTGCATTTCCAAGAGACGCCAATGCAGCAGCAAAGTAGCCGACGATTCCTGAACAGTGCAGCGTCTGACCAGCGCTGTCCATATCTTCGAGTGCCGAGCGGAGCAATTCCGATCCACGCGCAGCATCACCACGCATTATCAATAGCGTTCCTTCGAGGCAATTCGCAAATCTGAGCCAGTATGCGAAGCCATGCTGTTCCGCGATGTCAGCCAGTATTGTGATGTAGTGATCTGCTGCCTCGACGTCTCCGGCCATAAGGTGAAGGGGGCAGACGGCCTCGCCGAGGGCGAAACACATCGAGAGTTTGTGATCGGCAACCTGTGCTTCTTCTAAGCTTGCCCTGGCGACCTGAATGGCCCTTTCCGCAAGCCCTCGCATCCACAACACGCGAGCCAATCGCGCTTGGGGCAGGACGCGGCCGTCATAATGAAGCCACATGACCCGTCGTCGACTGCTGGACGCGGTGAGGCGGTTGAGCAAGGACTCAAAATAATTTTCGGCCTGCTTCTGATTGCCCGCATAGTGATGGGTGCTGCCCACGATGCGATCGGCAACCAAGATGTCAGCGGGGTCCCCTGTCCGGGGCGCGATGAGAGCAAAGCGCTCACAGAGGGCCTGAGCAGTGCGGTGCTCGCCGTTATTGAACCGGTAGATCCAGATTGCGTAGAGCGCTTGTAGCTGCGCTTCAGGATCGGCTAGGTCCTCCGCAATCTCTTGGGCCTCGACCAGGGCCAATTCGGTTCGTTCACTCGCGCCCGCCGTGTAGACGAGCACAATGCCAAGTATTATAAGTAGTTGGGCCTTGAGACTCCGGGTGAGGTCTGTGTCTGTCGTAAGATTGTCCCGGGCGCGTTCGATCCGGCTTCTGCACTCGGCGATTAACGAGAGATGTAACCAGACGGGCGCATAAGCCGCCGTGAGGGCGATGCCAACAGCTTTATCGCCGCCGGGCGAGAATGCCCAATCGAGTGCTGCACGCACGTTGTCTATTTCTCGGACATAACGAGGAACGTCTTCAAGAGCTACGAGCTGGGTGTCTACAGCTCGCGCAAACTGATTCCTGAAGAACACCGCGTGGCGGCGTGCGGCCTGTTCCGCTTCACCGTGCTCGGCCAGCTTGCCCAGTGCGTATGCGCGGGTTGTTTGTAGGAAGCGCCAACGGATGCCATCTGCCGATTCATCAACGGACAGGAGTGATTTCCAGACCAAGCCTGAGATATGCTCTTCGATCTGCGCGACGTCTTCGTCGCCATCCGACATCGCACAGGCTGCTTCGAGCGTGAAGCCGGCAGGAAAAATAGCCAAATGACGAAGCAAATACTGCTCGCGCTCAGACAGGAGCTGATAGCTCCAGTCGAAGGTGGCGCGAAGCGTCTGATGTCTAGGCAATGCCGTGCGGCGCCCGCCCGTCAGCAGATCGATTCGATCCTTCAGGCGATCGGCGATGTGCTGAACGCCCAGCGTGGCCGCATGCCCTGCCGCAAACTCTATAGCGAGCGGCATGCCATCGAGACGGCGACAGATTTCTGCGATTGCTTGAAGATTGTCTTCTAGCGGCGAAAAGCTCGAATGATACTTGGTCTTCGATATAAAAAATTGTACTGCGCCGTGTCGGAGAACATCGCTTCGATCGTTAGAAACGGATTCTGGCACGTCAAGCGGCGGCACGCGATACACATACTCGCCTTCGATTCGCAGCGGCTCCCTGCTCGTAGCAAGGATGGATGTTTGCGGGCACATGCGCACGATCGCTTCTGCGAGCTCAGCTGCGGCAGCGATCAGATGCTCACAGTTGTCGAGCACCAGAAGGAGCTTTTTTCGACCAATCGACTGTGCGAGCGAACGGGGGCAAAGCTTGTCACCGCCGAATTGCAGGTTCAGGGTGGTCGCGACGACAGAAGGTACGAGATTGGGATCGGAAAGCGAAGCAAGTTCGACGATCGCAACGTCCCCCTCGAAAGTCGAGAAAAGCCCGCGTGCTGCTTCGAGCGCTAGTGCGGTCTTTCCAACCCCTCCGGGGCCGATCAGAGTGACTACACGGTAGGCAGAAAACGCAGCCTGCACCTGTTTCAAGGCAGCAGCGCGGCCGATCAACTGGGATGCAGCAACGGGCAGATTGTTTAGAAATGGCTTGCGGGAACGTTCTGGCCGAATTTTCGCGCCCGCGCGAGGCGATCCCTTCACTTCGTTGAGCGTCCAATCGCCGAGCAGACGATATCCCTGACCGAAGACCGTCTTGAGCATCCCCCGATCGCTTCCTAGCGCCTTGCGAATGGCGGATATGTGGAATTGCAGGCTATTCTCTTCGACGATCGCACCCGGCCAGACACGATCAATTAGATCGTGTTTTCGAACGACTTCCCCCGCCGATTGAACCAAAACTTCAAAGATTTCAAAGGCTCTGCCGCCAATGGGTACAGGGGCGCCGCGCAAACGGAGTTCCCGCCGCGCTAGGTCAACTTCCCAACTCTCGCATGAGTAAACGGGCTTCGCGTGAGATTCAGACATCTCGGATGCCAATTCTCAGAATTTCTCAGCACTGATCCAAGGATTCTCTCTCGGAAGCACCGTAAACCGTCCGTGCAACAACGAAAAGCGGCCGGGTTCCGCCGAGGTTAAGGGCAGAATTTATGCCAGCAATATCCACCCTGTGGGAGGACCATTTGTCGCTGCCCACGGCGACTCTGGGCATCGAGAGGCTCCTTTCCTCCACCGGTCCCTCAGCTCGCAGGAATCCATGAAGCAAGAGGCAGTAATGAACCGAGCCATCCATAGGCAAGCATTCAGCACCGCCACCCAAGGCGTCACGACGGCCGCGCCGATAGACAGGTCGCCTCGCGGCGGCTTGCAACGATGTCCGCTTTGCTCGGGTGATAGTTGCCTGCGCGGCACTGTCGCGGATGCGCTGACAGCAATCAACCTGCATGCCAAAGCCATCACGATCAGAGCTGAACGCGCAGGCGACCGGCGATCTGAAATTAGCCTGTCAGCGAGAGAG
>JAEYVN010000474.1 GCA_023431725.1 Pseudomonadota bacterium | reverse complement strand
GTCTCATCCTGCGATACTTTCAGAGCGGCCCGGCTTTGAATATCGCGTCCCGGACGCGGTGCAGCGCCAAGCGATGCACCGCAGCGCCGGGATCCATTTCTACACCGTGAGATCCCGGTTCAGCAGCGCATCATTTCACGCCGCGCTGCATCCGGGACAAGAGACTGCGATATGCCCGGCATCGACGAGACCAGACATTTCATCCCCCTGAATATTGCTGTCCTGACCGTCTCCGATACGCGCGAGATGGCCGACGACAAGTCGGGCGCCACCCTGGCCGATCGCATTCAAGGCGCCGGGCACAAACTCGCGGCACGGGCGATCGTCACCGATGACGTTGAGAATATCCGCGAGCAAGTGACATCGTGGATCAATGATCCGGGCGTCGATGCCATCATCACCACCGGCGGCACCGGATTTACCGGCCGCGATGTCACGCCGGAAGCGCTCGAGCCGCTTTTCGAGAAAAGGATGGAGGGCTTTGCCACCCTGTTTCTCATGCTCAGTCATGCCAAGATCGGCACGTCGGCGATCCAGACCCGCGCGACCGCCGGCGTCGCGGGCGCGACCTATATCTTTTGCGTGCCGGGATCACCCGGAGCCTGCAAGGATGCCTGGGACGGCATCCTGGTCCATCAACTCGACTATCGCTATCGGCCCTGCAATTTCGTCGAGATCATGCCGCGCCTCGACGAGCACCTTCGTCGCGCGAAGGCAAAAGGCGCAACGGTCTAGGCTTTTCGACGCGTTTCCTTCACGCGAACCGAAGCCCGCTTACGCCCGAAAACACTTTCTGATTTTACGACAAAGATACGCGGCGTTCATGTTGCGCTGCGGGCGAAGCAAAATTTTCGTCACCTCACCATCACCATCGGGCGTGAGCATCACCATCGGGTGAAAGTGCAGTTTCTTTCTTGCCTGACATAACATCGCCGCAGCAGTCACCTACATTTCCAGGCATAGGACAACCAATCGGCTGTTCGCAGCAAGAAGGATGTCTTCGATGTGTGACTATAGTCTGCACAACGTTGCTTCGAGGCCGGCGAAAGTCGGCGACAGGATCGTCACATCAACATTCCCGCATTCGATCACCAACGGCTTCGCGGCCGTGGGCGAGCCGGATGTGGCCGTCTGCCTGCGTCCCGGAACGGAAATCGCGTTCGATCAGGACGTGAGCTATTCGCAGGGCTTCGGCCTGATCCCTCCGCGGCTTGGCTACGCGACGATCCGTCACCGCGTTGCCCGCTTCCGGCAGATCAATCTGAACCGGCCGAACACGCATCACGACGCGCTTGAATTCCCGAACGGAGAAGTCGTGCTCGTCACGATGCTCCGCGAGCGGCTTCATGCCACCGTGCTGCAGCTGCCGGCAGAACCGGATCGTGCCGAGACCGAGCATCATCACGCTTCGCCCGAAGAGGCGAACGACACGGCCGTTCCAAACAATCCGACGATCAACGTCCACGTTTAAACGTGCGTCTGATTGTTACGCGCCTATAAGCACGAGGGCCGAACCGGCGCGGCTCCTCCACAGAGGAGCCGCAGAGGCGATGTCGCTCTATTCTGCATCCAGTTCCGCGCGAACCAGCCGCTCGCCGGGTGCGAGCATGACGCCGTTCACGGTCGCGAGGCCCATTTCGAAACTTTCCGCAATTCGCCGCGCACGTTCGATGAAATGTTCGGCCGCCTTGGCAGGGCAGAGGTCGCGTGCGGTCTGCTCGAACAGCGTCAGCCAGCGATCGAAGTGACGGCTGTCGACCGGCAGCTGCAAGTGTTTGCGCATCGGCTGACCATGGTAGCGGCCGGTCATGAGCGCCACCGACGACCAGAACGCAAACATCTGCTGAAGATGCGGCTCCCAGTCCGAGATTTTCGCCGAGAAGACCGGCCCGATCAGGTCATCGCTGCGCACGCGATCGTAAAAGCCGCGCACCAGCGTTTCGATCATCGCTTCGTCGATGCCGGTCTCAGCCTGGATGGCCGCCGTAAGCTTCGCGCGGCGTTCGGCGGCGTCATGCGCCGTGATCGGGAAATCGACACTCATCCGTAAGGGTCCCTATCGATCCAGACCCGGCATCACAGCGATCGAGCCGTCACCTCGACGCCGGTTGCCGAAGTTGTCATGTGTCCGTTCCCCGAAATGCTGCAGCCCGCCTTGAGATAGATCATGCGCGCGGCAGTCAGCACCTTGGGTCGCGGGACGATGCGCCTTTAGCTAGCCATGTGCGCAAAGGCAATCGACCTCCCCGGCCGGATTTAGCCCGATCAGCTATTCCCCGCCGCTGATGCCAGCCCGCAGCACCGTGATGTGCTTGCGACCGATCTTGCGGATCAATTGCGCTTCGGGATCGTGGCTGTTGGCGTCATGTCCGCCCAGCCGATCGTAAGTCGTCTTGGTCAGCAGCAATCCGTGTTCCGGCGTGATTGCGCCTCCGCCGAGCGCCTGCCGCAGCAGATGGAGGAACTGCGCACCGAGCGACTGGCCACTATAGCCCTCAGGCTGGAACGAAGCCGCTTTGCGGCCATTGCCGGCATCGGAGGCCAGCATCCAGAACCGCTCGACCTCGGCCGTCCACGCAGAATCGAGAACCGCTCCCGGCCGCAAGAACAAAAGCCATGGTCCGCGCGCCTCCGCCGCGGCCGCCCGCAGTCTGCCTCCGGGCGACCCCGGGACAGCCAGATACCGGCAGCCGGCGATATCGGCCACTTTCTCGGTGTCATCATTGCTGCCGGCGTCCGCGAGAATCACCTCGCGCACAACCCCCGCGATCACGCCTGGAATCAGGCACGACAGCGTGCGGACGACGACACGTTCCGATTCGTGGGTGGGGATGATGACGCTCAACATGGAACTGAAATATTGCGGTCCGGTTGCCCCATATCATGGGGCCGCTACGCCGGCACGCCACGATATTCAGCAGGCTTAATCAACTTCATAAATGTTCTTGTTTTGTTCGAACATGGAGGTTAGATATCGGCTATGGCTCCTTCCTCCGCAGCCCTGAGACACCCGCCGGCGCCCGTGCCCTCCGCGCCGGCGGGTGACTTTGCAAGGACAGACACGGCGAGGCAGCCTTCGGACACCTCCGGTCTCCTTGGCACCGATGTTCACAAAGAACGTCGGCGCGGCCGCGGCACCCTCTCCAATTCCTCCGGCCGGTACGAACCGGTTGCCCGCGTCGCCTTCGACGACGGCTGGCAGAGCCTGGAAGAACTGCCGCCGTTCAAGACCAGCGTTCAGGCGGACGCCACCCGAAAGATCATCACTCGAAACGACTCGCCGGATATCTCCTTCGACCGCTCGATCAATCCCTATCGCGGTTGCGAGCATGGCTGCGTCTATTGTTTCGCCCGGCCGACGCATGCGTATCTCGGCCTTTCAGCCGGGCTCGACTTCGAATCGAAGCTGTTCATGAAGCCAGATGCGGCCGCCTTGCTCGAAAAGGAACTGGCAGCGCCTGGCTATTCGCCGCGCACGATCGCGATCGGTACCAATACCGATCCGTATCAGCCGATCGAAAAGCAATACAAGATCATGCGGCAGATCCTTGAAGTGCTGGATCGCGCCGGACATCCCGTCGGCATCGTGACGAAGTCGGCGCTGGTGACGCGCGACATCGACATTCTCTCGCGCATGGCCAAGCGCAATCTGGCGAAAGTCGCACTCTCGGTGACGACGCTCGACCCGAAGCTGGCGCGCACCATGGAGCCCCGCGCGTCCACGCCATCGCGGCGGCTGGAAGCCCTGCGACAATTGTCTGATGCCGGCATTCCAACGAACGTGATGGTCGCGCCGGTGATCCCCGCCATCAACGACGCTGACATCGAGCGTATTCTCGATGCCGCGGCACTCGCCGGCGTGCGCGGCGCTGGCTATGTGATGCTGCGGTTGCCGCTCGAGGTGCGCGACCTGTTCAAGGAATGGCTGATGGCGAATTATCCCGATCGCTTCCGCCATGTGATGAATCTCGTTCGCGACATGCGCGGCGGCAAGGATTACGAC
>JAEYVN010000401.1 GCA_023431725.1 Pseudomonadota bacterium | reverse complement strand
GCGAGAATTTCGAACAATCGCTCGGCGGCACCTGACGCCTGCTGCACCTCGCCCCACACCTGGCTGAGTTCGCCCAAAGCCCCAGCCGCGAACACCGCATAGAGCACGAACTGGCTGAGCCGGCCCGGTGTCATGTCGCCGGCCAACACATCCTTGGCGCCGACCCACAGCACGATCACGACACTGGCGAAGACAAGAAAGATGCCGAAAGCGGTGAGAATGGAGCGCGACAGCGTCGATTGACGCGCCGCCTGGAAGGCCGTCTCGACCGCATCGCCGAAACGTTTCGTTGCAAAGCGTTCGCTGGTGAAAGCCTGCACCGTGCGAACCGCGCCGATCGTCTCGGTCGCATAAGCGGCCGCTTCAGCGAGCGAATCCTGCGCAATGCGCGAGCGCTTGCGCACCGCGCGGCCGAACGCCACCAGCGGCAGGACGATGACCGGAATCGCCACCAGCACGAACATCGACAATCGCGGGCTGGTGATGACCATCATCGCGCCGGCGCCGAGAAACAGCACGAGATTGCGCAACGCGACCGAGACCGACGCGCCGACGGCGGCCTTGATCTGCGTGGTGTCGGCGGTCAGCCGCGACATCATCTCGCCGGTCTGGCCGCGATCGAAGAAGGCCGGCGAGAGCGAGGTGAGATGGCCGAACACCTGCTCGCGCAGGTCCGACACGATGCGCTCGCCGAGCGTCGTGACGAGATAGAAGCGGCAGGCGCTGGCCATCGAGAGCACGAAGACGACGCCGATCATCACCCCGAAATAATTATCGATCAGCCCTTCCTCGCCGATGAAGCCGAAATCGATCATCCGGCGCACGGCGACCGGCACGGCGAGCGTCGCCAGGGCGGCCACCACGAGGGCCACGAGGGCCGCAGCCGCCCGGATGCGATACCGGAGCACATAGGGAACCAGTAACCGGAGCGGCTTCAGGCTCGAGCCCCGGCGCGCTTCGGCAGCGCTCTCAGGCGTGGCCCTCTTCCCGTCTTTATCGCTGTCTGCCACAAGGGCCATGGTCGTCTCCGGCTTTCCGGCCGTAGAGCATGATGCCGAAAAGTGCAAAGCGGTTTTCGGACGACATCATGCTCTAACGTATTAAAATCGATCACGTTTAGGACTTTGGATCGACTCGATCCAAAGTCCTCGTGATCTTTTGAATGCCGCGCGAAGGGGCCTCCGGCAAGCTGGAATCCGTCAAACTTGCCCCCTGAGGCCGCTTGGGTTATAGACCCGGCGAATTTCACGAAACCGTCAATCTGCTCAGCGCGGTGCGAGACCGCCGGGGTGCCTGTCATGAAGTCCGATATTCATCCGAATTACCACACCATCACCGTCAAGATGACCGACGGCTCCGAGTTCGTCACCCGCACCACCTGGGGCAAGGAAGGCGACACGATGGCGCTCGACATCGATCCGAAGTCGCATCCGGCCTGGACCGGCGGTTCGCAGCAGCTGCTCGACCGCGGCGGCCGCCTGTCGCGCTTCCAGAAGAAGTTCGCCGGCTTCATCAAGGAATAACGCTCCGGATTTCGATCCGGTCGGCCAAGTCTGTTCGCAATAAAAAATCACCGGGTCACGCCCTGCGCGGCCCGGTGATTGCGTTCGTCCATCTCAATACTTGTCCATCTCAATACTTGTGCAGCTCGAAAACTTGAGCGTCTCGAAAGCTTGAGCCTCTCGAAGACCTGCGCGGTTCGAAGACCTGCGCCTCTCGAAATCTGAGCAGTGCGAAACCCTGCGACCCGAAATTTGAACCGCTCGAAATCTTGCGCGTTCGGCTGTTCCTGCTAGCGCGCTTCGAACGCGGCCTTGAGCATGCCGATCTGGCTTTCGACCGGATTGCCCATGTCCTGCGGCGCCTCCGACGGCGCATGGATCGTTGCATCGAGCCGCCGCACCTGGTCGGCCAGCGCGATCGAACGGCGGATCAGATCCACCAGCTGCTCCGGCAGAATCGCCAATGTCTCTTCGTCGGCCATGAAGGTCGGCGACAACTTGACCTTGGTTTTTTCCTGATTCACCTGCGAGAGCGACATCTCGCCCTCTTTGACCGCGCGATGCAGCAGCAGCCACGAAGCAAGCTGCATCAGCCGCGTCGTCAGTCGCATGCTTTCGGTCGCATAGGTCAACGCGCCGGTGCGCGACAACGCCTTGGATTCCTTACGGCCCTGCCCATCCAGATAGGCAGCGGTCTCTTCGACCAGCCCCATACCGTCGCGGAACAACTGAGAGAAAGCCGGCGAGCCCGCAAGCTTCTCACGAAATGAAATCGCGCCGCTGTTGGAAGCGGAGAATTCCGACATCACGTTTTTACGCCTCACCCGTTAGTGAGCGAGAGCATAGACGCCGCAGGGCCTGCGGGTAAAGCAAATGAGATGATAATTTGACTTCATAGTTGCCAGACGGCCCGCGAAGAGCGCGAAGTGTTCCGATATGGCACAAAAGTCAAAAAAGGAGCCGCCGTCGCCGGCGGCTCATAGTGGATAACAGGGAGGCGTCAAACAGAGTGGACAGGAGCCACTCGATGTCCAAAGAAGATGGACAGTCAGAGTCATACTTTTGAAAGCTTAAGTTTGAGTTAAATGCAAAATGTTTCGTAAATCGTTGCGCAGCAATGCGTGCGATGCGCAATGTTTTCATTTCTTGAAGATTTCATTTCTTGAAGAATTGATCGGCTGTCGCGCGCGACGATTGTTTCTTCGCAATGTCAGCTTCAATGCGCGCGATTTCATCGCGCAACAAAACAATGCGCTCGTTGAGTTCCGCAACAGAGATCAACGACAAATCCTGACCGATCTCGTGTTCAACCTTCTTCTTCGGTTGGTCGTCGTCGTTGAAAACCGCCATCGCTCTTCTCGTCTGATAAATTTTTCTTTGTGCGAAATTAGCGGCTGCCGCGGGCGTTGTCACATCCTGATACGATCGGCTTAAATACGATCGGCTGTCGTCATCGCCGGGCTTGACCCGGCCGGCCATCTTCACGAAAAGATTTTTCCCTTATTTGATGCGCGGACCGGCTTATCCCGCGCATGACAGACCGCGGATTTAACCATGACATCGATCCCCTCGCGCATGACGGTTATCGGCATCAAGGAACCAGGCGGCCCCACGATGCTGGTGCCGGAAGAGCGGCCCGTGCCGACGCCCGGCGCCGGCGAAATTCTCGTGAAGGTCGAAGCGGCCGGCGTGAACCGTCCGGATGTGCGCCAGCGCCAGGGCAGCTATCCGCCGCCCAAGGGCGCAGGCGATATTCCGGGCCTCGAGATTGCCGGCGAGGTAGTCGCGATCGGCGCAGGCGTGACGCGCTTCAAGGTCGGCGACAAGGTCTGCTCGCTTGTCGTTGCCGGCGGCTACGCTGAATATTGTCTGGCTTACGAAAGCCACGCGCTGAAAGTGCCGCCGTCGCTGTCGATGGTCGAGGCCGCTGCAATCCCAGAAACATTCTTCACCGTGTGGCAGCATCTGATGATGCGCGCGCACATGCAGAGCGGTGACTGGGTGCTGGTGCATGGCGGCACCTCCGGCATCGGCACGACGGCCATCATGCTGGCCAAGGCCTTCGGCGGCAACGTCGTCACCACCGCTGGCTCCGACGAAAAATGCGAAGCGGCGAAGAAACTCGGCGCCGATGTTGCGGTGAACTACAAGACGCAGGACTTCGTCGAGGAAACCAAGAAGGCCACCGGCGGCAAGGGCGCCAATGTCATCATCGACATCGTCGGCGGCGATTACATCGATCGCAACTACGATGCCGCAGCCGATGGCGGGCGGATCGCACAGGTGTCGTTTGCCGCAAGCCCGAAAGCGACCGCGAATTTCGCGCGCCTGATGGCCAAGCGCCTTGTGCACAGCGGCTCGACATTGCGTCCACGCACCGTTGCCGAGAAAGCCGAGATCGCCAGGGGCATCGAAGAGAAGGTGTGGCCACTGGTCGAAGCCGGCAAGATCAAGCCGGTGATCGATTCCACCTTCCCGCTGACGAAAGCGTCGGAAGCCCATGCCCGCATGGAGACCAGCGCGCATATCGGCAAGATCGTGCTGACGGTCTGAATCGATCCCGTGACATCGGCGGCCTGAATTCGCCGCCGATTCCAGGCTTGTCGCGGCCGCCGTCTAGCGCTGCCGCGAAGCTCACTGACGCAGGCTTTGGCCGAAAAGGCCTGGCCTGCCTTTCCCCTCTCCCCTTGGCTCCCCGAACCACTTATAACTTCGATCTGCTTTTACCGGTCCGCGCCCCGAAATCGGCGTAAACGTCGGACTTTTAAAGAAGTTAAGGACGGGGAATTTGCCGGAACATCGCGCATATCTTACAGCATCGCGCCTGACGGTGGCCGCGCGGCAACCGCTGCGTGTGCTGGCTGCGATTCTGCTCGTCTGCGCGAGTGTCCTGCTGGCCCTGACGCCGGCCCGCGCCGTCGATGCCGTGAATGTCCGGACCGATGCGGCCGCGATCGACCTGACCCAGGCCGCCGAGCGTCCCCGTACGGACGGCGACCGCGTCCAGGTCTCCACCGCGCCCGGCCCCGACGGCATCATCCGCCGCATCGAGGTGCGCGGCCGCGAGGCCGGCAACGGCTGGGCCGTATTCGCGCTGGCCAACACCGGCGACGAGCAGATCGACCGGCTGATCGTCGTGCCGCATTACCGCATGGTCGGCTCCGGCCTGTTCTGGCCGGACCTTGGCCTGTCGCGCGTCGTCACCGTGACGCCCAGCGCCGGCGAACGCCCCGAACGGCAGGACTCGGCCACCGCCGACATCTTCCGCATCACGCTCGACCCCGGATCGGTCGTGACCTATGTGCTGGAATTGCGCTCCGACAATCTTCCGCAGCTCTATCTGTGGGAACCGGACGCCTACAAGGACAAGATCAACTCCTTCACCCTCTATTACGGCATCGTCATCGGCATCGCCGGTCTTCTCGCGCTGTTCCTGACCATCCTGTTCGTGGTGAAGGGCTCGGTGATGTTCCCGGCCGCCGCCGCGCTCGGCTGGGCGGTGCTGGTCTATATCGGCATCGATTTCGGTTTCTGGGGCAAGGTGTTCGACATGTCGGCCGGCGCCGAACGCGTCTGGCGTGCGGTCGGCGAATGCGTGCTGGCCGCCACCCTGCTCGTCTTCCTGTTCGCCTATCTCAATCTCAACCGCTGGCACGTGCGCTACGCGCATATCACGCTCGCCTGGCTCGGCGGCCTCGCGGCGCTGATCGCGGTCGCGCTGTATGATCCGGCTGTCGCATCCGGCATTGCGCGCTTCTCCTTTGCCGGCGTCGCCTTCCTTGGTTTTGCCGTCGTGGTGCTGCTGTCGATGCAGGGCTTCGATCGCGCCGTTCTGCTGATCCCGACCTGGTTCCTGCTCTGCGTGTGGACCGTCGCGGCCGGGCTCACCATCGGCGGCTTCGTCACCAACGACATCGTTGGCCCCGCTCTGCTCGGCGGTCTCGTGCTGATCGTGATGCTGATCGGCTTCACCGTCATGCAGCATGCTTTTGCCGGCTCGATCACGCACGGCATCGTGTCCGATGTCGAGCGTCGCGCATTGGCCCTCACCGGCGCCGGCGACATGATCTGGGACTGGGACGTGTCCTCGGACAAGGTCTTCACCAGCCCCGAGACCGAACAGATGCTGGGCCTGAAGCGCGGCGCACTGGAAGGCTCGGCCGCCGGCTGGCTTGAGGTGCTGCATCCGCTCGATCGCGATCGCTTCCGCGCCGCACTCGACGGCGTGATCGAACAGCGCCGCGGCCGTCTCGTGCAGGACTTCCGCCTGCGCACCCCCGATGGTCACTACCTCTGGTTCGCGCTCAAGGCGCGGCCGGTCGTCGGCTCCGATGGCGAAGTGGTGCGCCTCGTCGGCACGCTGACCGATGTCACCGAATTCAAGACGGCCGAAGAGCGTCTGTTGCACGATGCGGTGCATGACAATCTCACCGGCCTGCCGAACCGCCAGCTGTTCCTCGACCGTTTCGAAGCCGTGCTCGGCTTTGCCAAGAACGATCCGGCGATGCGGCCGACGGTCATCGTCATCGACCTCGATCGCTTCAAGCAGGTCAATGACTCGGTCGGCATGGCGGTCGGCGACTCGATCCTGCTGACTTTGGCGCGGCGTCTGATCCGCCTGCTCAAGCCGCAGGATACATTGGCGCGTCTCTCCGGCGACCAATTCGCGCTGATCCTTCTGTCGGAGCGCGATCCCGGCCGGATCATCGCCTTCGCCGAGAACATCCGCCGCGCCATCCGCTCGCCGATCACCTTCAATGATCGCGAAATCTTCCTGACCGCCTCGATCGGCCTGTGCCTTGCGGACGGACAATCGGCCAAGAGCGACGAGATCGTCAAAGACGCCGAGCTTGCGATGTATCACTCCAAGCGCATCGGCGGCGACCGCATCGAGGTGTTCAAGGCGGCGATGCGCGCGCGCAAGTCCGACCGCCTGACGGTGGAATCCGAATTGCGCCGCTCGATCGAGCGCGAGGAAATCAAGATCCTGTATCAGCCGATCATCCGGCTCGAAGACCGCACCATCGCCGGCTTCGAAGCCCTGGCACGCTGGGATCATCCGAAACTCGGCCGTCTCTCACCGGCCGAATTCATCACCATCGCCGAGGAAAGCGGCGTGATCGTCGATCTCGGCCATTTCATGCTGGATCGCACGGCGCGGCAGCTCAGCCTGTGGCAACGCACGGCGCGCACCAATGAGGGTCTGTTTGCCAGCGTGAACGTGTCATCACGGCAATTGCTGCGGCAGGACCTGATCCAGGATCTGCGCACGGTGCTGTCGCGCTCCTCCGTCACGCGCGGCACGCTGAAACTCGAATTGACCGAATCGATGGTGATGGAAAACCCCGAGCACGCCGCACAATTGCTGGCGCGGCTGCGCGAACTCGGCGCCGGGCTTGCGCTCGACGATTTTGGCACCGGCCATTCGTCGCTGTCCTATCTGCAACGCTTCCCGTTCGACACCATCAAGATCGATCAGTCGTTCGTGCGCATGAGTTCCAAGGGCACGCGCCCGGTGATCCTGCGTTCGATCATCGCACTGGCGCATGATCTCGGCATGGAAGCGGTGGCGGAAGGCGTCGAAACCGATTCCGATGCGGTCGAGCTGTATCACATGGGTTGCGAATACGCGCAGGGCTTCGCCTTCGGTCAGCCGATGGCCGCGGACGCAGCGACCAAGTTGCTGGCGGCCCACGACCGGATGGAAGCCGCGCGCTGACACACATGTGAAGCCGCGCGAGCTCCCGTCGGCCGGTAAGCCTAACCGGTTAGGTTAAAAAAGCCTTTCAATTGCAACGACAATTGCAACGACTAGGGTCACACCGTCGCGGGAATTGCGTTGACCAAAAACGTATTGCCACTGTTGCGACAAGGGCCGTCAGTGGCGCCCCGCTGACGGCCCGTTTGCATTGGACCATCGGGCAGTCACACTCAAAGTAGCGGTGCAAAGTCTTACGCGTGACCGGCGGCGCTGGACAGCATGCCGGGCGCGATGCCGAGCTTGCGCATGGCGCGTTCATATTTCTGCTCGGGCGCGCCGAAGATCAGGTCGGGATCGGGCGCGCAATGCAGCCAGCCGTTATTCTGGATTTCGGTTTCGAGCTGTCCCGGCGCCCAGCCGGCGTAGCCAAGTGCAAGGATCGCACTCTCCGGTCCGCCCCCCGTCGCGATCGCCTTGAGGATATCGACCGTCGCGGTGAGGCAGATGCCGTCGTCGATCGGCAATGTCGAATTCTCGATGAAGAAATCCGCCGAATGAAGCACGAAGCCCCGGCCGGTTTCCACCGGGCCGCCCTTCATCACCTTGACCTCGTCATGCTGAGGCGAGATCGGAATGCTGTCGTCCTCGGTGACGATATTGAGTTGCACAAGCAGGTCGGGAAAATTGATGTTGTTCGCAGGCTGGTTCACGATGATGCCCATCGCGCCTTCCGGCGAGTGGGCGCAGATATAGATCAGGGTCTTGGCAAAACGGTCATCGCTCATCGACGGAGAAGCGATCAGCATCTGTCCGTCGAGATAGCCGCGCGCAGTGTCTGATTTCTTGCCAAAGCCGGATTTCGAAATCTTCATGTGACAAAGCTAATCACTTCTGGCCCACTTGTGAAAGGGGCGTTTCACAACACCTCACGGCGATGTCAGTGGCTCGACCGGCCTTAAATCCGTAGACGGGACCCATGTTTTCCTGCGTGTCAAAATTGTCCGTTTTCGCCACAATCGCGCTGCTTGCGATCGCTGGCATCGCCACAGCTGCCAGTTCGGCGTGGGATGGTGACGCCAAATCGAGCGTCCGCCTTATTGCAGGCAACAACAGCGCACAGCAAACGGGCCAACTCCGCGCCGGCGCCGAAATTCGCCTCGCAGGCGGCTGGAAGACCTATTGGCGTTATCCCGGCGATTCCGGCGTGCCGCCACATTTCGATTTCGACAAATCCGAGAATGTGAAGTCGGTGCAGGTGGCGTGGCCCGCGCCGCAGCGCATTGCCGATTCCGAGGGTGTAACCATCGGCTACAAGGACGGGGTGGTGTTTCCACTCAAGGTCGAGCCGAGCGATGCCGGCAAGCCTGTCGTGCTGCGACTGAAGCTCGATTACGCGATCTGCGAAAAATTATGTATCCCGGCGCAGGGACAGGCGGAACTGAAGCTCATGCCGGGTCCGGCCGACACCGAAAGCGCCATCGCGGCATCGGAGAAGAAAGTGCCGCATGTCGCACCGCTCGGTTCCGACACACCGCTTGCCGTCAAATCCTATCGTCGCGATGACAGCGTCAAACCCGCGCGTGTCCTCGTGGATGTCGCCAGTCCGGCCGGTGCGGACGTGACGCTGTTCGCCGAAGGTCCGACGAGCGACTGGGCCTTGCCGGTGCCGGAGAAGACTGACGGCGCTCCGGCGGGACTGCAGCGTTTCTCATTCGCACTGGATGGCATGCCACCCGGCAAAACAGCCGAAGGTGCTACCATCAGGCTGACAGCCGTCTCTGGACAGGACGCGATCGAGACAACGATCCGTCTCGACTAACGCATCTGCTCGCCTTATTTTGCAGCACCCTTCCGTGCGGCCGGATCGCGGCGGCGCTATCAGGACAATAGAGAGGACTGCACCCATGACCATCAAGGTCGGCGAGAAACTTCCCACTTCCACATTCCGCGTCATGACCTCGGAAGGACCGAAGCCGAAGACCACCGATGAAGTCTTCAGCGGCAAGAAGGTCGTGCTGTTCGCCGTGCCCGGCGCGTTCACACCGACCTGCACCAAGAATCATCTGCCCGGCTTCGTCACCAATGCGGCCGCCATCAAGGCGAAGGGTATCGATGCGATCGCCGTCACCGCCGTCAACGACCCGTTCGTGATGGCCGCCTGGAAACAAGCCGCCGGCTCCGACGACATCGAATTCCTCGCCGACGGCAGTGCCGACTTCGCCAAGGCGGCGGGCCTTGAACTCGACGCTTCGGCGATGGGTCTTGGTATCCGCTCCAAGCGCTATTGCATGGTGGTGGACGACGGCGTCGTGAAGTCGCTCGCGATCGAAGAGGCCCCCGGCAAGGCCGATGCCTCCGGCGCCGAAGCGCTGCTGAAGTCGCTTTGATCCGTGCTCCGTCATGCCCGGCCTTGTGCCGGGCATCCACGTCTTTTTTTACTTACGAAGTAAAACGTGGATGGCCGGGACATAAGGCGTCAACGACGCCGTCTTCGACGGCTATGCCCGGCCATGACGAGCAATTACCTTCCCGCGGCTCGCAGTTCCGCAATCGCCGACCGCGCCAGCACATCCGCGCGTTCGTTGAGATCATGGCCGGCATGACCCTTCACCCAATGCCAGGTGATATCGTGGTGTGAGATCGCGGCATCGAGGCGCTGCCACAGATCGACATTCTTCACCGGCTTCTTGTCGGCGGTGCGCCAGCCGTTTTTCTTCCAGCCGTGAATCCAGCCCATGATGCCGTTGCGCAGATACTGGCTGTCGGTGTGCAGATCGACGCGGCACGGCTTCTTCAGCGCTTCCAGCGCCGAGATCGCCGCCATCAATTCCATACGGTTGTTGGTGGTATGCGCCTCGCCGCCCTTCAGTTCCTTGGTATGCCCATTGGATTGCAGGATCGCACCCCAGCCGCCGGGACCCGGATTGCCGGAACAGGCCCCGTCCGTATGAATGATGACGTGTGGCAGGGTCACGCGAGTTCACGCGCCTCGACGCCGTAATCGTGCACGCTTCTGGCTTTCTGGTGAAAGCGCAGCTTGCGGAAATATTCCTGCGGGCTTTTCGGTTTCACCAATGCGCCCGGCGGCACATTCAGCCAGTCGACCAGCCGCGTCAGCAGGAAGCGCAAGGCCGCACCGCGCGCGAGCAGCGGCATCGCATCGAGTTCGGCATCGTTCAGCGGCCGCACCTTGGCATAGCCCTGGAGCAGCGCACGGCCCTTGGTGACATTGTAGGAGAAATCGCTCTCGAAACACCACGCATTCAGGCAGATCGCCACGTCATAGGCGAGCATGTCGTTGCAGGCGAAATAGAAGTCGATCAGGCCGGACAGGTTGTCGCCGAGGAAGAACACGTTGTCGGGAAACAGATCGGCGTGGATCACGCCCTCCGGCAACCCGCGCGGCCAGGACGCTTCGAGCGCGTCGAGTTCTTCGGCGATGATGTCATGCATGCCGGGCTGAACGCCATCGACGCGCGGTGCGCAGGACGCAAAGAGCGGCCGCCAGCCCGTCACCGACAGCGCGTTGGCCCGCTGCAGTTTGAAATCGCTGCCGGCGATATGCAGCTTGGCCAGCGCCTCGCCGACCGCCGCACAATGCTTGGCATCGACACGACGCATCCACATGCCTTCGAGGAACGTCACGAGCGCCGCCGGGCGGCCGCATAGCGTGCCGAGCGCCGTGCCGTCGCGCGCCTTCACCGGCTGCGGGCAATTGATGCCGCGGCCGGCGAGATGCTCCATCAGTCCGAGAAAGAACGGCAGATCTGCCGCGGCGACGCGCTTTTCATAAAGCGTCAGGATGAAATAGCCGCCCTCGGTATGAAGGAGGTAGTTGGAATTCTCGACGCCTTCGGCAATGCCCTTGTAGGAGAGCAATTTGCCGATGTCGTAACGGGCAATGAAAGCGGCCAGGTCTTCGGCGGCGACGTCAGTATAGACCGCCACGGATCACTCCGCGGCTTCCGGGGGCCGCAGCGCGCGCGGCAGCGGGAAGAACACGTCTTCCTCGGCGGCGGCTATGGTCTCGACCATGAGATGGAAGCGTTCGGCAAAGGCGTCCAGCACTTCCTCGACCAGCACTTCTGGCGCCGAAGCGCCGGCGGTCACACCGAGCGAGGAGATGGTGCCGAACTTGTCCCAGTCGATATCGGCGGCACGCTGCACCAGCGCCGCGAACCGCGAGCCGGAGCGTTCGGCCACTTCCCGCAGCCGTTGCGAATTGGATGAATTCGGCGCACCGACCACGATCATCGCATCGACCAGCGGCGCCACCTTTTTCACCGCTTCCTGGCGGTTGGTGGTGGCGTAGCAGATGTCTTCCTTGTGCGGGATCGCGATGTTCGGAAAACGTTCCCTGAGGACGTCGGCGATCTCCGCCGTGTCGTCGATCGACAGGGTCGTCTGCGTCACATAGGCAAGATTGTCGGCATTCTTCGGTACATAATTACGCGCATCGTCCATGGTCTGGATCAGGGTGATGCTGCCCTCGGGCAATTGCCCGAGCGTGCCGACTACTTCCGGATGGCCGGCGTGACCGATCAGCAGGATCTCCCTGCCGCGGCGGAAATGGATCTCGGCCTCACGATGGACCTTGGTGACCAGCGGACAGGTGGCGTCGAAGGTCAGGAAATTGCGGCGCTTGGCATCCAGCGGCACCGTTTTCGCCACGCCATGGGCGGAAAACACCACGGGGGCCTCAGTGTCCGGAATTTCCTCGAGTTCCTCGACGAAAATCGCACCCTTGGCCTTCAGGCTCTCGACGACATAGCGGTTGTGGACGATCTCGTGGCGGACATAAACCGGCGCGCCATAGAGGGAGAGCGCGCGCTCGACCGAATCAATGGCTCGCACCACCCCGGCGCAAAACCCGCGCGGGGAGCAGAGAATGACCTTCAACGATGGCTTTTGACCATCCGTCGCAGCGGGATTTGCCATCATGTGCGCATGTTCTTTGGCGTCGATGCCCCGACATGGGGGCCGGACCGGTGTGAAGTCAAGGCTGACCAATCGACTTAATTGAATCGAAGAGTTATCATGGTCTTCTACGACCTTCATGGCCGTAGAGGGGCCACAAACATGAAAATCTTCCAGATGAAGTTTGCCGGCCGTGCGCTGGCCATTGGAGCCCTTTGCGCGGCCTTGGCCGGCTGCGCTGGCGGCGCCAATTACTATGTCCAGGACAATTCCGCCGCCACGAACCCCTATCCCGGCTCGCCGCTGCCGCGCCAGGCGCTGGCCGATGACGTCTATCTCGACGGCACCGGGGTCACCGCCCGGCGCATGGGGGGAGCCCCCGACACCAGCGTCGAGACCGTGCGGGTCAGCCCGCCGGCGGGCGGCCCGTCGCATGCCGTCGCGCGCAGCAGGCCGACGGCCATTCCCCGCAATGAGGAGATGTCCTCGGCTACGACCGGCGCGCGGGCTTCCGTCTCGAACGAGGCCAACAAGCCCTTCACAGCCGAATGGATGGCCCGGGAGAAGGCCGCGGATGACCGCCTCCGGTCCCGGATGAGCATCTGCCAGGGCTGCTGAGCCACCTTATCTGCCAAACCGGGCAGCCTGGCTGAAACCGGGGGCCCGGAACCACGTTGGTCTTTGGAAGAGTTGGTTGCCCGGCCCGGAGCCAGCGCCTATATTCCACGCAATTTCCAGTCATCCCCGATGACGACCGTGCTTCGCTCCCGATGGGCGGGCGAAGCGAGAAGGAGACTTTTGCCATGCAGGAAGCGCCGCTGATGCCGAAAGCCACCGCTGTGTGGCTGGTCGAGAACACCGCGCTCTCGTTCGATCAGATCGCGGAATTCTGCAAGCTGCACGTGCTGGAAGTGCGCGCGATCGCGGATGGCGATTCTGCGCAGGGCATCAAGGGCCTCGACCCGATCCAGACCGGCCAGCTCACCCGTGACGAAATCGAGCGCGTCGAAAAAGATCC